>NZ_JACJEE010000026.1:0-66686 GCF_014163915.1 Pseudoalteromonas sp. SR41-8 | reverse complement strand
GCTGATAGCTGATAGCTGATAGCCAAAGTATGTTTTATTGCAATAGGTATACAAGGACTTTATAAACTTATTATTGAGGAAATAACAAGTGGCGGAGTGGACGGGACTCGAACCCGCGACCCCCGGCGTGACAGGCCGGTATTCTAACCAACTGAACTACCACTCCGCAGTGGTATGTGCATGGGGTAATGCACTTACTAATTTTATTACTGATATCAAGTGGCGGAGTGGACGGGACTCGAACCCGCGACCCCCGGCGTGACAGGCCGGTATTCTAACCAACTGAACTACCACTCCGCAGAGATATCATTATACTTGTTATTACTTAATTTGTTGGCGGAGTGGACGGGACTCGAACCCGCGACCCCCGGCGTGACAGGCCGGTATTCTAACCAACTGAACTACCACTCCAGCATACAAATTTTGTAATATAACATTGTTTAAATAGTTGGCGGAGTGGACGGGACTCGAACCCGCGACCCCCGGCGTGACAGGCCGGTATTCTAACCAACTGAACTACCACTCCAGCGCATATTTAAACTGTTATTTTTTCTTATTGGCGGAGTGGACGGGACTCGAACCCGCGACCCCCGGCGTGACAGGCCGGTATTCTAACCAACTGAACTACCACTCCATAATAAGAATATGTTTTACAACCATATGTTGTGTAAGTGTTGGCGGAGTGGACGGGACTCGAACCCGCGACCCCCGGCGTGACAGGCCGGTATTCTAACCAACTGAACTACCACTCCAGCGTCTACTTACAAATTGTCGAAAATTGGCGGAGTGGACGGGACTCGAACCCGCGACCCCCGGCGTGACAGGCCGGTATTCTAACCAACTGAACTACCACTCCACATTTTCGTTGCTGTCTGAGTCTCCCCTGACAGCGGCGTGAATAATACGAACCAACCCCTACTTCGTCAAGGGCTTTTTTGTTTTTTTACAGGTTTTTTAGTCATCTGACATCGAAAGGTTTAAAATTTCACCGGATCTATCACTTTTTGAACCATTTTTGTCGAGTTCTTTTTTTTCATTACTTTGCGGCTCATTTTCAACTGCTGTTTTTTTCTTCAAAAATGGTAAGTTGATTTTCGGCATGATTGATTTTTTCTGCACAAATACACGAATTGCTAACCAACCCAACAGCAAAACCAGTAAATTCCCGCCAACAATTAAACTAATAAATGTAATTGTTGCCATTGATTCGGCTTCCTTAGCAACTCTTTCTATTTCTTGTTGCTGTGCTGGGGTAATAATTGGTTCTGGTAATTCAGGCACCACTTCTATTGGTCGTTCTATTTCAAATTTATAGGTCGGTAAAGTCGCCATAAATTCGCGCCCATTAACATTAGTACCAAAAACAGACAGTTCAATACTGTATCGCCCCCAATCATAATTTTTAATCGTCAGCTGACGGGTCAAACTGTTTTTAGCATCAAGCGTAAACATTTGCTCTTCATTATTGGGGTAATAAATTTTACCTTGGATCAATACCGTATCTGGTTGCACTATTTGGTTATCGAGGGTAATGGTTAATTGATGTTCTTGCAGGTCATCTTCGGCTAAGGCGATTTCATAACTAAAGGGGGGTTCTTTAACTTCGATAAGATCTTGCACGACGGTGCGCTTTAATAATGGGGTTTCAATATATAGCTCTGGTCGCCATTGTCCGGCTGGGAAAACTAATTTAAATTCACCGGTAAAAATACCATCTTTAGGGCGCTCATCGAAACCACGGCCATCGTCTTTAAATTCAGCAACATTCTGAGTGCCAGCGCCAAAGTTTGCAAAGTCACTGTTATTGGTGCTAATAAAGTCAACATTTAAACTGACCACATCCCGAAACAAGTCCACTTGAATCGGCTCACCATCATTTAGTATTTGCCCTGTAATTTTAACTGTTTCGCCACGAAACAGTAATGGGGGTAATGGTTCGGCTTGTAATTCTACTTCTCCTAACACCACAATCCGGCTTTTCGGCAAAATACTACCAACGACCTGCCAAGGCCCAGGCATTGGCTGCTTAATAGTAATCAGATCATAACTTAGCTCATCAAACCATTGTAGGTTGTCATCTTTTCTCGCCGAGGTTGCATAATATTTACTGCCATCGGGTTTTACCAATACCACTGCTGGTGCACCGGGCTTGCGAAAAAATAATAAGGTGATTTCGTCAACTTTATAATCAATACGAAAACGATTTTCCAGTAAAGGAATTTCATTTTGCCGCCCATCGCGCTGCAGTAAGGTTATTTTATCTTCATTTGTTGCACTGCTGGTGTTTGGTAACATCATAACCAAACACACAACTAACATTATGCTTCTCATGTTTTGCCTTATTCGGCGCGCCATATACATTGACCACCGGCTTCGTTGACTATATTTAATCGCTCTTCGTGAGCGAGTTGCTCATCATTATTGGCTTGTAAGACCACCAGCGGTGGACGGTTTGAATCTAAACGACGCAGTTCTTTTTGTTGTTGCTCACTGCCTTGATTTTTATTTTGATTAAGATTGAGCTTTACCTGCCCCCCCGTCATCGCTAAATAAACGTCAGCTAAGATCTCAGAATCCAGTAGTGCGCCGTGTAAGGTACGCTTAGCGTTATCTACATCATAACGCCGGCATAACGCATCTAAGTTATTCTTCTGTCCTGGATGCAAGTCACGCGCCATTTTGAGGGTGTCGAGAACTTGGCAGTAATCATGGGTTTTTTGATAACCTTGATTGAGCAACGCAAATTCATTATCCATATGACCGACATCGAACGGCGCATTATGAATTACCAGCTCCGCCCCTCTAATATAGTCGAGAAACTCTTGAGCTATTTGATGGAATAACGGTTTATCACGTAAAAACTCATTAGTGATACCATGAACATCAATGGCTTCTTCGTCACTTTTGCGCTGTGGGTTGATATAAACGTGAAAGTTATTGCCGGTTAAACGACGATTCACTAATTCCACACAGCCAATTTCAATAATACGATGCCCTTGTTTAGGGTCGATGCCGGTGGTTTCTGTATCTAAAACTATTTGTCTACGTGCCATATCGAATTTAGCCTGACTCTGGTATCTTTCTATAATCACTTTATTGTACATAAGATCAAGGGAAAACAGTGCAAAAAACCGTAGAGATTTACACCGATGGCTCATGTTTAGGTAATCCGGGCCCCGGCGGTTATGGTATTTTTATGTTTTATAATGACCACGAAAAAAAATTAAGCCAAGGCTATACCCTCACCACCAATAATCGAATGGAAATGCTCGCAGCAATTGTTGCTCTTGAGAGTTTAAACCGCCCGTGTGAGATAAATCTCACCACCGACAGCCAATACGTGAAACAAGGTATTGAATCATGGCTTGCTAACTGGAAGAAGCGAGGCTGGAAAACAGCTGCTAAAAAACCAGTTAAAAATGTCGATTTATGGCAGCGTCTTGATGCAGCCTGCGCCCGTCATAATGTGACTTGGAAGTGGGTAAAAGGTCATAGCGGCAATAAATACAATGAAATTGTTGATGATTTGGCGCGAGATGCCGCTGGCAGTAAAGATTTATTAGTCGATGAAGGTTACAACCCTGAATAATATTAGTAGGTAATTCATCATAAACCATTTAACAACTTAGTTATATGATATAAGATTTGGATATATTAAATAATGGAGTTGTTAAATGGCTATCTCGATCGAGTCTTTTTTTCATCAGCAAAGTGCTACCTTTACTTATTTAGTGTCTTGCCAAACCACTAAATCTGCCATGTTGATCGATGCCCCTGCTGACTTTGATGCTGCTAGCTGTACGTTAAGTTTTCAAACCGCCGACGAGATCATTGCCCATATAAACGATAACCAACTTATTCTTGAGTGGGTTTTAGAAAGCCACGCCCATGCAGATCACATTACTGCCGCCAGTTATATAAAGCAGCAACTTGCGACATATCATCCTTGCAAGTTAGCAACGGGTAAAAAAATAATACAAGTGCAAGAACATTTTAGCCGCCTGTATAATATTAATATGCCATGTGATGGCAGCCCATTTGAACAGCTATTTACTGATAACGAGCATTTTGCACTGGGCGCACACAAGGTTACTGTATTAGCGACTCCAGGCCATACTCCAGACAGTGTGTGTTATTTAATTGAAGGCAACTTGTTTGTTGGTGACACATTTTTTATGCCCGATAGCGGCACTGCACGCTGTGATTTCCCAGGTGGCAGTGCCAAAACGCTTTATCAGTCACTGCAACGTATTTTAGCCCTGCCCGATGAAACTATTTTATGGATGTGCCACGACTATCAGCCGGGTGATCGCCCACTTGCCAATAAAACATCGGTACTCGAGCAGCGCACCAGTAATATTCATCTACAAGCCTCTGAGCAAGATTACATAACAACCCGTAGCGCCCGTGATGCAACACTCAGTGCACCTAAATTATTGCACCCAGCAATACAAATGAATATTCGCGCAGGCCAATTACCAAAAGCACAGCAAAACAGTCAGCGTTATTTAACGCTTCCGCTCACAGTGTTGCTTTGAGGTTTGCCGTAAACCAGCTCCTTTTACTGGAGCAAACTGTGGACGAGCGTGCCATTTAGGCTTTATGGGTGTCAAAGGCGCAACTCGTTTACGAGCGACCAACATATACACACTTCCCATGGGTTTTAGATATTGCTTGGTAAAACGTCGCCATGGCGCAAACCGCGATAAACGGTTGCCTCGTGCTAATGACGAATAAATAAAACGTTCATCACTGACTATTTCAAAACCTAATAGGTTAAGCCAATCTTTTACCCGTGCGGGAGTGAAAAAGCGTCCCGTCCATGGCAACTTTTGACCGCTAAAGGGCAACAACTGCGCAAGTCCACATAAACTAAATGGGTTAAACCCGGTGATCACCATATAGCCACCTGGTATTAAGGTGCGGTGTGCTTCACGTAATATATGATGCGGATCGGTGTGATACTCTAAGCAATGACTTAATATACAGGCATCAACACTGTGCTCGTAAAAAGGGAGTTCATCTATATCGGCAACAACACCTGTAAATGGTCCTGACTCTGCTACGCAGACTTGGTGTTTAATGGTACTTTTACTGGTATTAAGTTCGCCACTGAGATTACCGAGTTTTAACATGTGATAGCCAAACATTCGCGGTAACCACTTGGCCATTTTACGTTCTATATCACTACGTAAATAGTCACCATGAGGAAACTCTTGCCACGACAGTGGTTTGGGTCCTTCTTGAAAACTAAGGGCTGGTTTCATACGCTGAGCTCGTTATACTGTTTGATATCGTCACTTTATAGAGCAATGTCACATGGTGCAAGTCAAAGCAATTAAAGCCTTTTCTGATAATTACATTTGGTGCCTTAGCGATCCTACAAGTTCGCAAGCATGGGTAGTTGACCCAGGTCAAGCTGAACCAGTGTTAACTTATTTAAACCAAGCTGGTTTGACCTTAGCGGGTATTTTAGTTACCCATCATCATTATGATCATACTGATGGCGTAGCCGCTTTGTGTGAAAAATTTGTGGGCATTGATGTATATGGCCCACACAATAGTCCATTTAAAGGGATCACAAAACCATTAATGGACGCGGATAAGATAACCGTACTTGGGACAGAATTTTCCATCATAACAACACCTGGACATACCTTAGATCATATTTGCTATACCCACCCTGCTCTCGCTTTTACTGGCGATACATTATTCAGTGGTGGTTGCGGACGCTTATTTGAAGGAACAGCAGAGCAAATGTACCACTCATTTAACAAACTAAAAGCGCTACCGCATGATTGTAAAATTTATTGTACTCACGAATACACCCAAGCTAACTTAGCATTTGCATTAGCCGTTGAACCGGATAATCAAGACTTGCTCAACTATTCACACTGGGTTGACGAGCAACGTAACAACGACTTAATCACTTTGCCGAGTACTTTAGGGCAAGAGTTAAAAATAAACCCGTTTATGCGTAGCGAGCTGCCAAGCATTACCACGCTATTGCCTGCACAATTTAAAGGACTCAGAAAAAACTCAGCACAAAAAACTGAACCTTGGCAAAACTTCGCAGGTCTGAGAACCTGGAAAGATCATTTTTAATATAATAAACCTGCCCTGTAGTTAATAAATCTAAGCAGATTATTTAGTTAGCTGGTAAACAGCGGCATTGTTGCATATTTTAAACGGTCATAAAGTGGTAATACCGACTCATAACGGGTAGTATTCGCCGAGTTTTTTACCTGATGTATTGGTATTTATGAATAAATCCCCCCTCGTTTTAGCCTTGGCTTTAGTGCTAAGTGGTTGTCAAACCTTGACATCAACACAATCTGATGACGCTATCGTCAATCAAGCAGAGCAGCCACAACTTAATGGCGCCAGCCCACACGATATCAGTGAAGCATTGATGATCAATGCACAATACCAACAAGTTAACGACTTGGATGATGCACCACCCGTTTTTGATGATGTGTGGGAGCGAATTCGTTACCAATTATCAATTGAAGTGCCGCAAAATCGCCCAGTTGTCACTGAGCGTAATTATTATGCTAAACATCAAGCTTATCTAGATCGCATCTCAAAACGCGCGGAACCTTATCTGCATTTTATTGTAGAAGAAGTTGAAAAGCGTGATATGCCAATTGAAATAGCATTACTGCCTATTGTTGAAAGTGCCTTTGACCCGTTTGGCTACTCATACCGAAGTGCATCGGGTATTTGGCAATTTATGCCACAAACTGGTGAGCGTTTTGATTTAAAGCAAAACTGGTGGTACGACGGTCGTCGTGACATTGTACAATCAACCCGTGCGGCGCTTGATTATCTATCTTATTTACATAAAACCTTAGAGGGTGATTGGCTCAACGCCATTGCGGCCTATAACTCAGGTGAAGGGCGTTTATTACGCGCCATAAAAAAGAACCGTAAAAAGCACTTGCCTACTGATTTTTGGTCTCTTGATTTACCAAGTGAAACCACCGCCTATGTGCCAAAGCTATTAGCATTATCAGATTTACTAAAACGCCAAGATGACTTTGGGGTAAAGTGGAACCCGATTATCAATGCACAAGTTGTTGAAGCCGTTGATATAGGTTCACAAATTGATTTAGCACTTGCTGCGGATATGGCTGACATTAGCCTGACTGAATTGTATCGTTTAAATCCTGGCTTTAATCGCTGGGCAACGGATCCAAATGGTCCTCACTTTTTATTATTACCAACAGACAAAATTGAGCAGTTTCAACAGTTATTAGCTAAAACAGCGATGAAAGATCGTCTGCGTTGGCAACAGTATATTGTCGCAAGCGGTGACAGCTTATCGGTAATTGCGAAGAAGTTTGCCACCAGCACCAGCGCTATCAAATCACTCAATAAACTAAAGTCAAATACCATTCGTATTGGTCAGCAATTATTAGTGCCGTTAAGTGACGGTGCAATTAATAGCGAACACCTACCAAAACAAATGCGTATGGCGGTGAATAACAATAGTCAAAAGAAACTGTCTCATACGGTTAAAAGTGGCGACACTTTATGGGATATAAGCCGAGAGTACGATGTAACCATTAATGAACTCGCTAGCTGGAATAAACTTAAAAAGAATAGTGTATTACGTTTAGGCCAAAAGTTAACGGTTTATCAGAGCCCTAAGACCCCTAAGGCGGCGTTAGTCAGTACCGAGCGGACAATCACCTATAAAGTTCGCCGTGGTGACTCTCTGGCTCGCATCGCAGCTAAGTTTAACTTAACAGTAAACGATATTATCAAATGGAATAACTTAGCAGGACAAAAGTACTTACAACCAGGGCAAAAGTTAAAGCTTAAAGTGGACGTAAAAAGCACCTAAGCGAAATAATACAGACAATAAAAAAGAGCGTTTTCGCTCTTTTTTATTGTCTAATGAGGTAACTTAGCTAACCACTCTTGGAGCCATGGCTGAGTTACTGGCCAAGGTTCAAAATCTTCACAGGCATCAATTTCTAAACGATGGCCGATAGGTTGTGCTTGTAAGTCACGAAATAACTCATCAAAACTTCGCCCTGCACCACAAAACGTATCACCATAACTTCGGTCGCCCATAGCGATAATACCGTATGGCTTAGCAGTTAACATAGGAAAAGTGCTATTCAACTCGTTAAAAAAACCAGCAAGGTTGTCAGGAATATCACCTTGCCCGGTAGTTGAAGTGATAACTAAAATATGTGTGGCTTGTTGAATATCTGCAATGGTTGGTTGATCGACTAAATTTACGCTGTGCCCTGCTTGTTCTATTGCGTCAATAACTTCGTCACTTAAACGCTCGGCACCGCCATATACACTGCCTACAAATATGCTAATCGTTGCCATTAATAATCCCTCTCTTGATGTGGCCAGCCAAGCTGTTGACAAATAGTGAGCATTTCTTCACCTAGCGGCGCTTTAATATTGATCTGTTGTTGAGTATAAGGGTGCACAAAATTAAGCTCAGTTGCAAATAACATTAATCGACGTAATGCAAAATGCTCTCTAAAAAATTGGTTATGCTGATTATCACCATGATTAACATCACCAATTATAGGCAGTGATAAATGTTTTAAGTGACGGCGGATTTGATGCTTACGACCAGTTTTAGGAAAGCACTCCACCAGCGAATAGCGCACTGTTGGGTATTTATCAATTGGTATCGGTAACGTTGCTTGCTGCAAGCAGTTAAACAGAGTTTGTGCCTCTTGTGGGGCTTTATTTTGATCAGCAAACTTATCCGCAATTTTATCCAGCTGTTCTTTTAGTGGCTTATCTAAAAACACCGACTCCGGCGCAAAACCACGCACTAACGCGAGATAGCGTTTAGAAATTTGATTATCAATAAATAACTGATTAATGTCCCGTGCAGCTTCAGAGCTCAATGCAAACAGTAAGACGCCCGATGTAGGCCTATCTAAACGATGCACAGGGAACACATGCTGGCCAATTTGATCGCGCAGCATCTGCATCGCAAATTGTGTTTCATGTTTATCTAAAAATGATCTGTGTACTAATAAACCAGAAGGCTTATTAATTGCGATATAGTTTTCATCACGGTATAAAATTTCAAGCTCAGCAAATTCAATTGGCTCAGGGCGTTCACTCATGGCTGCTTCCTAGTACATTATCAAACTCTGTGAGTAACGCGATGATGGCATCGCCTCCAGCCTTTTCAGTAAGCATTAACTCAGCCATCGGTGCAATTGCAAAATTACTCGGTAACGGCTGCTGTTTAGCAACTAACATTTGCATTTTTTCAATAAATACAAATTGTAACCACTGCTCAAACGCCATAGTATCGTGACAAAATGGCACTGTTGAGTTTAACGCTTGCGGATCAATTGGAGTATTTTGCCAAAGTTGATGCTGTTTTAATAAGTCTTCGAGTTGCGTTAAGTAAGTTTGGGTCTGTTGGTACATAACCACCCTTGTTGATTATCATTGCTTGATTATACCCTGTTCCCACATGGCCTGCTATGGCGTATAATTTAACGAATTTTGCAGTAAAAAATCAGTGGATCATTATGACCGAGCAGATCGCAACCTTAGGGCAATTACTTGATGGCGCAGGTACAAATTGGCGCGCTTTTGATATTGGCAGACATATTACCAAGCTAGATAAAAAGCAATTTTTAGCCATTGAGCAAGCACAGATCCCCTATCCTTTCCCGCTCGCAGGCCATGCATGGTTAGCTATTCAGTTTTGGGATAGCAAAGCCAGTAGCGAGCCCTACGTGTGGTTTTTAAAGTTTCCAGTTGATGAGCAAAGCAAACTGGTATGCGCCAGTCGCGATCACTTTGCCAATATGGTGATAGAAGCACTTGGCAATGATTTGACCGGCGAGCAAGCCGACGGGAAGCTTGATAATAACCCATATGTGTTTACACCTAACGCAAATAAACTAGCTGCATTTAATGCACAGTTAAAAGTGTTATTAAAACAACCTGCCTCACAATATTATGAGTACACCCAACTGTATTTTAGTGGCAAACTAGGGTTTGATAATTGGCAAAGTGTTGCAGTACAGGGGATTGCTGATTTTGCATTACGCTTAGATAGCGATAAAAATCTAGCGTCATTACAACAAGCCTGGGAGCAACTGCCAGCTGAAGTGTTACAACCGCTCAGCGCAATGCTTGAACATGTTGAAATACCGCCGGTATTTAGTCAACAGTTGTTAAGCTACGCCCAGCAAGCCATTGCGCAAAAAGATACCTTAGCACTGTGTTGTGCCCTACGTGCAATGTCAAAAGCACAAGCGCAAACACTTACGGTACAATTAGTGGATACTCTTTTAGATTCAGAAATCGCCACAGAATCGGATGTTTTACTGACCATTGCAGGACGTTGTTTTAACTTGCTCACTGATCCCGAGCGGTTACATATTTTTATGGACAATTGCGCCCACCATCAGCAAATTGAAGAGCTTTTCCCAAGTATTTTTGCTGACTTAGTTGCAATACCGAGTATTCGACCACACCTATTAGGTTTACTTCGCAAAGAAAATCGCAGCGAAACCCTCGCGCGAGCAATTGGAAGGTTATTCTCGTAAATGGCAAGTTTATGGACATTCATTATCATTGGTGGTGTGATTTATCTTTTTTGGCTTAATCGTAAAGTTGCTGAAGCTGCCAACGCACACGCAAAACGTCAAAGCGACCAGCTACAAGTGCAATTAATGAGTGTCGCCTGCACTAAACGCCGCTTTGGCCTTCTAAAAAGCGGCAAACCTGGTATCAAAAGCGAGTTTATTTTTGAATTTTCCAGTGATGGTGAAAGCGTTTATCAAGGGGTGTTATTTATGGAAAATGAAATGCTGAAAAGCGTTTTAGTGCCGCCGCATAAGATTTAGTAGTGAGTTAGTGAGTTAGCAAGTTTGCGAGTTAAAAAGTTTGCGAGTTAAAAAGTTAACGAGTTAGTGAGTTAGAAAGTTATCAGCGCACACTGATATTTAATCATTTTACGTTAACTATAAAAAACTAAGGCGTAACATATAGTTACGCCCCAATCTGACTTCGTCCATAATAAGGCATCCATACCTACGCCGAAGCTACCATTTTTATCTATCCCCTGAACGGGTATATATCCAAATACACCCTCACATTGCATCTATGCAATATCCTACACATCCTAGTGTTATCCTCTTTGCCTACCTGGCCGTCCTGCGTTTCCAAACGCTCCTATTACTTCCTGTAATATAATCCTTTGGGCTATCCTTATCATTAGCTCCGCTAATGTACTGCATCCTCGCAGTGTCCTAACTCATCCTTGCATCCGTGTTAACTTGTCTATTTGCTTCCTGCTAAGCATCTTGCTTAATTGCCATAATCCGTTTCCTTGGCAGCAGCTCATTCATTGAGTCTGTGTCGTCTTGACAAAGTAAAGTTTAAAGCAAAGTGGACTCAGCGGTAGTCATAAATAATAATAATTTTCATGTAACAAATTTGCAAAAACAATTTTTTTACTATAAAACAGTTTGTTACGATGAAATCAATCATGATCACAGCGATATAAAAGGCTTAAGCGCACGATAATGTAAGATATCTCTCACAGTGACATTTCCATTATGGCGCTTTATCTTAAATCAATGCTATTGAGCTGATTTAAATAGCAGTTCACCTTGTACATTGTTAAAAGTCAGTTGTTGTAAGTGCACAAAACCTTCACTGGCAAAAAACGCGGTATGTTTATCTTGGGTTACAAATACAGCCATACCCGATGCAGCTGGATTACCGCTAACTAAATCATTCAAGCCACGAAGTAGATGACGGCCGAGGCCTTCACCATGAAAATGAGGATCAACTGCAATAAAGGCTAAAAAATAGTAGTTTCCTTGTGCTGCGAGCGCATTACGGATCGTTTGCTCTTTTTCAATTAATTGATTTGTTTGCAAATAGCCAGCACTAAGCATTAACTTTAAACGCCAGTGCCAATAGCGCTGTGCTTGCAGCTGACTTGATGATTCGAATACACACGCAACCGCTTTTAAACGATCATTTTTGTATAAACCAATCAGCGGCTGTTTTTCTTGCCAAAAAGTACTGAGCTCTTCACGGATCAGAGCACGTAATTTTTTTTCATAAACGGCTTTATTCGCCTCACTATAATTGAGCATTGGTTGCAATAGCGGATCATCATGATAAGCTTGATAGATTAAGCTCGCAGCAATACTAATGTCTTCTGCAGCAATATATTGAACTCGAAATGTCTCATTTTCAGTCTCAACTGTCATAGCTAGTCCTTTTTATTATTTTGATTTTTTGTACATCAACAACTATAGGTATATTCCTATCTGCGTTAAAAGGCAAATTCAGCGGGTGTTAAACTCTAACAACCCATCATAAAGTTCTATAACTGTTTTACCGTTACCATCAAGGAGCATGACATGGATACCACTAAACACGATATCAATACATTATTCAAACAACTCGGCTTACCAAGTTCAGAGGCTGAGATTGACACTTTCATTGCTGCTCATTCATTACCCGCCACAACATTATTACAAGACGCCCCTTTTTGGGATCAAGCACAACAACATTTTATTGCTGAATCATTAGCAGAAGATGGTGATTGGAGTGAAGTGATTGACGAACTGGATGTACGTTTACGTCAGCAGTAAAAGTATTTGGCTACGGCCAACCACCTGTTATTATACCCGGCGCAGCACATGTTAGTGCTATGCCTTACTTTAAAGAGTTTAAAAATCGAATGAATGCTGTTGTTTTTGATGCAATTAAAGCCCTTCTTGATGAAGGCAAAATTCCTACTGTAGCTTTAACTAAAAGTAAACTGACACAACCTATTCCATTGCCTGTTATTATTGCTGCTGTTAGCCAATATAAAAATAACCCTGATTCTATCCATAATTTAGCAAAACAACCTCAGCAAAAAAGTGAGACTATAGATAACTCTAGTCAACTTGATCGCATCGAAGCAAAACTAGACCGCTTACTAGCACTACTTGAAAAATAATAAATTAGAGATCCATCATGTTTGTTGTTGATTTAACGTTTGATTGTTACCAAGACACGACCCTTGAAAATGCCGAACAAGCGATAAACCGCTTAGTTAATGCACTGCGCTTTAATGGGCAAATAATGGGAGAAGAATTCCCAACAGTATTAAAAGATGGCTACTTTGTAACGCGTGTTATGTGTCCCACTGATGATGCAATGCACCCGCTCAACAACAGTCCATTTGTAAAACACAGCATTGATAAATTACATAGCGCTGGATTGCTGGCACCAAAAGTAAAAGTGATCGGCCAAGATATTCACTCTAATGGTGCAGATGAGTGTCATGAGCCGTCCAGCTATATTTTATATACAACCTATGTGCATACATGTAGTCCGCTGTATTGCGGTGATGATTTTTTACCCGTTCCGTTGTTTAAAATACCCGCTATTGCCAATGGTGATTATAAAACTTTAATAAAATGGCAAGAAGACTGGCAAGCTTGCGACCAAATTCAAATTAATGGTGCAACACGTTGTGAATTTCCTGCATTAGATGAAATATCAAACATTGATAGCGATCTTTCTCGTCGCGGTAAAGATATTGCCAAACGTGTTAGCTTTTTAACTAAAAAGCCAGTTTATTATTATTTGTATCGGGTTGGTGGCAAAGACAAAGCATCTGAGCTTGAACGTAAATGCCCAGGCTGTAATAACGATTGGAAGTTACCTGAATCATGGTTTGGCTTATTTGATTTTAGGTGTGAACCATGTGGTTTAGTGTCTAATATATCGTGGGATTTTCAGTAATAAAAACAAAAGGGAACTGCAGTTCCCTTTTTTAGCATTGTTATATTTCAAGTGCTGCAATAAACTCTCCAAGATTAGCCGCTAAGGTATGATGGGGTTTCTTTCCGACATACTCCAAACATACTTCACCTGAAGAAATTAATACTGATACTAATAAATCGTCTTGATCCGTTAAGCCTATAAATACCGTTGGCTCTTGCTTAAGCTTACGCTTCATCAATACATGCCCGGTTATATTTTGCTGCAGTAAATCAAAGTCATCTTCATTCCAAGCTTGCAGTAACTCCACGCTATGTTGGTTTATTTTGGCAGTAATTGCTCCTGCGAAAAACGCGCCATAATACTCATTCAGTGCTTGTGGAAACTCAACCTCAAGGGCTGCTGCTAAATCAGTTAAAGAGCCTGTAGGACTGCGACGCGTCGCCTGCCATTGGATCATACCATTTGCATCCGCACTGCCAACCTCACAAGGGCTTGACCAATCACTGTCGTGCTCAATACATGGTAATGAATCTGTTTGCTCTAACTGGCGCTGGGCAAATCGTTGATGAAGTTGTTCTAATTCTGTAGCAATACTCATACTGTGAAACTCATAAGCTTTAGGTATAATGGCGCTATTGTAACTATAAAAGACGTAACATGACAGATTACAGCAATTCACCTGAACTAAAAGGCAGCGTACTTGGCCAATCAACCGAGTATGTAGATACCTACACACCGAGCTTATTGTTTCCGATCGCACGTAAACTTAACCGCGATGATTTAAATATTGATGAAAGTGCCTTACCCTTTAAGGGTCAAGATCTTTGGACTGGCTATGAGCTATCGTGGTTAAACGCAAAAGGTAAACCTGTGGTTGCCGTGGCCACCTTTGAATTTCCTTGTCAAAGTAGCCATATCATTGAATCAAAGTCTTTTAAGTTATATTTAAATAGCTTTAATCAAAGCCGTTTTGATTCAATTGATGACGTACAGGCTATTCTAACTGCGGATCTATCGACAGCAGTAGCAAAGCCCGTCAATGTTACTTTGTACAGCCCGAGTGATTATAACTGTTTACCCTGTACGCCGTTGCCTGGTGAGTGCATTGACGACTTAGACATTGAAATTGATAACTACCATTTACATGCTAACTCTTTACAAGCGGTCGCGACAAATACAGTGACTGAAACACTGCACAGTCACTTATTAAAATCTAATTGCTTGATCACCTCACAACCTGACTGGGCGAGTATTATTATTCGCTATACCGGTGAGCAAGTATGTAAAGAGTCTTTATTGCGGTATTTGATTTCTTTTCGTACTCATAATGAGTTTCATGAGCAATGTGTTGAGCGTATTTATTGTGACTTAATCACGCAATTGAAGATTACCAAGCTTGAAGTTTATGCCCGTTACACCCGACGTGGTGGCCTTGATATCAACCCATATCGATCCACAGATCACGATACAATACCATTTAACGTGAAAATAAACCGCCAATAATAGTCATTTTATTGTATAGAACCCCGAGCCCGCTCGGGGTTAATTTTCAACTCGCTAACTTTCTAGCTCACTAACTCTTTTAGTTGGTATTGACATACCGCATACATCAACATAATTAGGCGTTTCTACAAACCATGCTTCACTGCGATTTTGACGCGCTTTAATCAACATTTTAAAACTATTAGAATCTGTTTTTAGCACCTTAAATTGACTGCGGTCCTCTTTGCTTATATCAGCTAAAACTTGCAGATCCGTTATTGGATTAAATTTCTCTCCTGCTGTTTCTATGCGTGAGAGCAGATTAAAATGAGCCATGCCTTCTAGCACCCGGCCAAATACGGTAATATTTCTATCTAAGTAACGAGGTCCATGACCTAATGTGACATAAAACTCAGTGCCACCGCTGTTAATATCATTATCCCTTGCCATCGCAAATATACCGTTACAATGTACTTGCCAAGTTTGGGTTTGCGCTTCATTTTGTGCCACTGCAAAGCCATTTAAAAACCCCGTGATTGCAGCGTAACCATCTTCTCTATCCAGTTCGGTAATTTTAAGTGCCGTTTTAGTCGCTAAATAAAACTCAGCAGGTACTGCTTTACTTGCAGTGTTAATTACTTTTTTACCACTGGCATCACCGCCTTGGGCTACAAAACCTTCCACAAAACGGTAAACACTCAAACCTCTATAAAAGCCTTCACGAGCAAGTTTTTTTATATTCTGTGTGTGTTTTGGTGCAAGTAATGGATTAAGTTCAATATACGCCGCGCCCGAAGGTAGAGTAATTTTAATGATATTATCAGTGTCTACCATTCGCCATTCTGATGCGCTTACATTACTCATTACGCCACTGACTGTTGGTTGTTCAACCGTGTTTGCCACGCTTGTTTGACTCAAGATTAACGCAACCGCAGCTAAGTATGATTTTTTCAACATATCCCACAACTTTTTTTATTATTAGTGGTGCTACATTATTGGGTTAAGGTTTTTTTATCAAGCCAAAATTGTTGTTGCTGAATCGGCGCACTGCGCGGCAACAAGGGATTAATGAGCTCAATAATTCGACGATTTTTTAAATTAGCTTGCGCAATAGCTGCGGCAAAATACTGATAAAATAACGCATCAAAAGATCCATCAGCGATCGCAGCCAATAGTCCATCTTGAAGGAGTTTATGTAATGTTTCATTATTATTTGCGACAAAAAAGTACACTGCGGATGGGTAACGAATAGCAATATGCTGATCGTGAATAACATCATTGCCGTAATTTTTCGACACATCAAATATATCGTACGCAAGTGCATCAATATGCCCAGTACGAAGCATTTCTATTGGCTTAGCCCCCATGCCATACCTCAGCGTAGATAACTCATTGCGTTCGAAAATAGCTGAGTCAGGCCAATCTTGCCTTAACCCAAATAGAAATGAACGCAACTGTCCTGAATGCGTAACTTCTGCAAACATATTTTTGTTACTAACATGCACTAAAGGAATACGATAACCCAGTAAACCTTTATCTATGGGGATCAAAATGGCTTTAGCTTGTTTTTCCCATTTCGCGCTTGTTACCCCCCAAAACACATCAATACCATTTTTATCGCCTAACAAGCGTATTGCTCTGGTTTGCGATGGAATACTAGGTACTTCAACTGGCACAATAGTGATAGCAGACTTACTTAATACCAGTGCGAGTAACTCAGCAGAATAAGGATGGCTTCCTGCCGAGTAACGTACACTTAATTGCGTATTAGCGTACCCACTAAAAGAACACAATAAGTAAACTAACATTAGTTTTCTCAACGTATCATTACCACTAATCTAAATCGAATTTATAAAGAATATCAACATTTTGATACAGGCCACTGGTGATTTCAATGTATAACTGCGACAGTAACTGATAGCGTACTGCCACTTCACTGAGGGAGTCAAAAATCCCCACACTGTATTTCACTTGAATGCCTGGCGCAACGTAACCCGAAATTTCAACTTTGGTCTCTTCGCCGCTCCCCTTAGAGCTCAAACTCACATCAGATAAACCAAACGTTTCACCAACTTTAGAAACCATTCCTTCACTACGGCTCACCCCTTGTGCTAGCAACAACTGAGTTAACATCGCATCTGTTGAGCTATCACCTTCACCTAGTGGTTGACCATTTAACAAGTAAGCGAGTGATTGTGCTTGATCCATTGCTGGTTCAGAGAACACTTTGAATACAGGCTGATCGATATTGCCTGTTAAAGTGATCCCGGCAATAACATCATTAGCAGTATTGTCTGGATTACGGATCGCTTTAATATTTAAGTACGGCTTATCAATTGGGCCACTAAAACCAATTTGCCCGGTACGAATTATCAAATCTTGACCAAATGAACGATATGTACCTTGTCGTAAGTTCAATTCACCGGTGGTGATCATTGGCGTTTGTTGATCCATTTTAATCGCTAAATCACCTTCAATTTTTGACTCCAGACCAAAAGATTTTATACGCACATCGTTTTCAACAATTAGCTTTAAGTTTATATCGTAATCAAAAGGCACAGCTTGCGTTTGCTTGGTCTGCTTATCAATAATAATCTCATCATCACTGACTCGCACAGCGCCTTCTGGTAACTCTTCTATTTCTATTCGACCATACGGGACAACCACTTGCCCTGCTAGTTTAAAAGCATTATCAACTAAACTTATTTTTAGGTCTGGGGAGATCTTAAAAATCACTCCTTGCTGCGCACGCACGTAAAACTGCTCACCAAGTACCGCTAAGTTAACCGCAGGCTGAGTTCCTTGCCAATCAATATCACCGGTCAGTGCTAATTCACCGCCTTCAGCATCTTTTAACTTTCCTTCCAAGGTGGCTTTAGTTTTATCAAATGCGATACTAATATTTGAATCCACAATCGCGACTGGAAGTTGCTCGCCTTGTAAATTCACGTCGGAAATCTCAAGTTCACCATTTAACAATGGCGCACTGAGCGTGCCAGCTAACGCAATTTGCCCGCTAATACTGCCTTTTAATTGCTCTAAAGTACCCATAAAAGGCTGTAAATCGGTTAATAAAATCTTATCAATCATAAGTTGACCACGAAGCAATTGCTGACCAGTTAAATCTTCAGTATTGAGGTCAGCACTGATATCACCAATCACACTAGAGCTTAGACGAGCCTGCAATTGTGCATTTTGTTGATCCGCGGTGGCGTTAAGCGAAAATGTTTCTATTGGTAAACGATAGCGTTTATCTTCATTTATAAGCGTGGTCGCTAAATCATGTGAGCTGATTACTGCTGTTAAAGTTTGTAATTGAGTGTTTTGCCAATTCGCATTTAGTTGGCCGTTCAAGCCCCCTTCGGTAATAATATTCTCAGGTAATAAATGTTTTATCTCAGCTAGATCAAAATTATCCAGTTGCGCTTTAAACTGGCCTTGTTGGTTAGTTTGGCTAAGCTGCTCAACGCAAAGTTTGCTATTGTCACTTTGCCAGCAATGTTGCTGCACCGAAAAATCACCATTGTCGATGTTAAATTCAATTGCAACCGCCGGTTGTGCGCTAACGCGAATAACATTATCAGTAAGCATTACATCACTGACATGGCCTTGCCATAATTGATTAGTAAATTTACCAGCAACTTCAAATTGAGCTTCTCCGTCAGCGGCATCTAAATTAAATTGCAATTGATGATCAGCTTTATCGCCTGCTGCTGCAATAGTAAAACTGTTGATATGACGACCAGATACACTCGCATCTGTGAGCTTTAAACTCACATTGGTTTGCCAATCAGCGGCATAATTAAAGTCGGTCTTGAGCGCTAGATGTTCAATCGCAATATCAGCAAAGCTTAAATGACTGATGCCAACATCTAGATTGACTATCGGCTCCAACCGTTGCCCAGTTATAGCAAGCTTACCTTCACCAACACCGGTAAATTCGAGTTCATTTTGCTGCGCTTTATTTAAATGTAACAGCCCTTTAATATTCCACTGCTTAGTAATATCACCAGATAATGTAAGTTTATTCTCACCACTGGCAAGCTCAAACTTGTCAATGCTTGCATACAGTGAGTTATTTAAATCAAAGTCTGAGGCTAAGCTAAATGGTATATCGTTCAGCGTACCAGCTAGCTGAGTATTGGTCATTTTCAGCTGCCATTGCTGCTGCTCAGCACTGAAAACACCGTTAAATTGTCCTGAAAGATCACTTGTTAGCGCATCTGTTAGGTACTGGGCTTTCAAATGAGTTAATTGCCCTGAAAACTCACTATGGATACCTTCATCCCAACGCGCAGACGCTGTAATAGTGGCTTTACTCTCGTTCGCTAACAATGACAAGTCATCGACGTGGATCTGGGTTAGGCCACCTTTAAGAGAGGACTTTAACTGTACCTTAGGGTATGCCGCCAACTGACTTTGTGCTATTAGCTGTAACTTATAATCATCAGCATTACCTTTGCCAGTTAACTGCACATCACTAATCTCTAAAGCGTTGTTATCTACTTCAAGCTGCCACTGAGTAATATTTGCATTGACTGAAAAAGGAAAGTTTATCGTTTTTAAATCTGCGTTTATTTTTGCACTTAGCGGATATTGCCCTTGGGTGATTACATCTAGTTGCAAATCGTGTAAATCACCATCCACAGCCAAACTGAGCTGATGCTCTGGATTGTTAAGAGTTATTTTTGCCGTAACAGGCGTATCATCAACTAAGGTTGCTTTCAATTGGCTACTCAAATGCCATTGCAAATAATCAGCACTGAATGAAGGTAATATCAGTTGGCTTTTTGCAATTGAGAAAGCACCTTTAATATCTGTAATTTCATGACTTTGCTCACCTTGTACAATCGTTACTTTCGATACCAATAATTGCTCAAGTGTTGCTGCAAGCGGCGAGCTAAAATGGATGTCAGGTAACGCCGCAAGTGCAGTTAGTGGTTCGCTAGGAGGTGATTGAGTCTCTTTGAGCAGCACATCAACTTGAGCAATTGAGAGTGAGTTTAACGTCACAAGGGATTGCTCTGCCGAGGCTGACAGCGCAAATTTTGTCACTGTGACATCAGCGCTGGGATGAGCAAGCTTAAACGATGCAATTGCGATACGTTTAATCGAAATTGCTATCGGTAAACTGATCTCATCAGTACTACTGGCAACTGGCTGCTCTGGAACAGTCGCTTCATCATCAGCTAAATTTTGTGAAATATCGGGCAATATCAGTGCCATACTCTGCGCACTAATATTTTCGATGCAAATACCTTCACATCCCCACCAATATAGCTCGAGTTTTAGGTTTTTAGCATTAAAATCTAAGCCATCTTGTTGAAACTGCACATCAAATGAATCGTTATATAAAAAACGGCCATTGTTAATATCTATGTGTAAGCCATCGACTAGTTTATTTGCAGTATAGGCAATCAGCTGATTACCTGGTGCTGTAAATAATAAACAAAATACCAGCACGAATACCGAGGCGAGAAACACTGTGAGTACAGTGATGATTTTTTTCATTCTTGACATTAAATTTCAGGCCCTATGGTAATACTTAATCGTGTACTTTTACTTTCTTTAGTGAGTCCCCACGCGTGATCAATTCTCACAGGGCCTACTGGTGTTAAATAACGAATACCCAACCCAGCTCCCACTTCGACACGATCAGTAAAGTCATTGGTCGCTGTACCGCTGTCTACAAATAAGGCTGCTCGCCAACTCTCTGCAAATTGATAATTATATTCAACAGTACCTGTAATTAGATATTTACCACCAATCAAACGACCGGCTTCATCTTCAGGTGATATTGATTGATATGCAAAACCACGTACGCTTTGATCACCACCAGCATAAAAACGCAGTGAAAATGGTACGTTATCAATATCATCGACTAGCATTGCACCAATATTTGCTTTTAAAAAAATCAGATGTCGGTCAAGGTATGTTTGCAACCAAGCATTTTGTATCTGCATTCTGACGATATTTGTGGTTGAAAACATGTCCTTTAAGCCAAACTCTGCCGACAATAACCATTGATATCCTGATAATGGCGTTGTGCCTCCCTCTGTGACTTTTTTTGCGTAACTGAGCCCGGGCATTAACATTTTTGAGCTTTGCTCTGCATCACCAATTCGGTATGTTTCTCGATCGCGGCGTAAAAAGGCAGTACGAACCCAATTATCATCAGTCAACCATTGGCGTTGTAGTTGTCCAGTAAGGATTTTACTGTAAACGTCGTTAGTTAACTCATCTTCTAACTTGTAACCGACAGAAAAACGCCATAAATCATCATTTGGATCATCAACAGGAACTGTGTAACCAAGTGAAATATCTTGTTGGCGCTGCGACACATTTAAGTTGCTTTCAAGGTAGTGGCCATTTTCAGTGAGCCAAGGTTTGGACCATTTAAAACGCACTTTTGGACCAAGATCTGTACTGTAACCGCCACCTATTTCATAACTGTTGGCAGGTCGATGTAGTACGTCAACCCTAATAGGTACTTGCTTATTCGCACGATTAGCAATATCAGCGTAAACACGCACACTGGCAAAATAAGGTGTGGTTGAAAGTGCTAAGTTATACTCAGAAACCAAGGTTGCTTTATAAGCTTCACCTTGCTTAAATTTTGCAATTGAACGAATGTATTTCTCTGCTCGGGTTTCTTCACCTAAAACTAACTCACCAAATTGGTAGCGAATACCGGTGTCGATCGTTAAAATCACTTCAGCACTGTTATTCTTTAATGAAATTGCGAGTTGATGTGCTTGCCATTTAACATCAAAATATCCTAACTCAAGCAATTGTCCTTCAATTTTTTTACGCGCCGCGTCATAATTGCTGTGATTTAAAATATCTCCTTGCTTTAAATTAATACTATTGATGCTTTGCTTGAGAAGAGGGTCATCTTTACCATCACCTTGAACAGTGATACGTACATCTGCAATTCGTGTTACAGGTCCGCGCTCAATGGTAGCGACTAAGGTTTGTGTTTCATTATTATATTTTAACTTAATGGTCGGTTTATAATAACCGAGTGCTTTTAAGCTAATCGCCACTTGTTTTTTTGCATGACTTAACAAAGTGCTGGTTACTTTTTCACCATCTAGTTGTTTTAAGTACAGCGCAACGTTTTTTTCAAGATCGCCCTTTATACCATTAATTTCATAACTAGTTACCACTTGCGAAGCTGCAAATACATGAAATGAAAACAACAAAAATAAACCAACCGCAAAGCGAGTTAATATCCAACTAGGCAAGTAATTTCCTTACTTAAAAAAATTTACCGATAATGATTGAAATAGTACCATATTGAAGTGACTTCACGCAGTAACTCAAATGTGAAAATTAGTACGCTTATGTGCTTTATTTTGGTTACAATAGTCGATACTAATTTGAAATAATTTTATTGAGTTTTTAAATGCACTTTCCTGATGATGACAATGGCCAACTTTTAGCTGAAATCGCCGCTGCGGGTATAGATTTGGCGCAGATGCACAAAATTGATTTCTATATTTTATTTGAGCAAAAAGTAGATGCCGAAAAGTTTGCCACCGCGATAGCCGAAGATGAACTCTCCCCTGCCACCGAATTAGTGCAATGCACAGACACGGGTATTTGGGAAGTGGTAACTCAGGTCGAGATGGTGCCAGATCACACTTTACTTGGCCAAACAGAGCAATATTTAGAAAGTATTGCAAATGGCTATAACGGTTATGGTGATGGCTGGGGATTAATGGATGGCGACGACGCCTAAATCTAAAATCAGTTAAGCTTATTAATAGCTTAGCTGATTTGCCTTTCTAAAGTTACCTTGATAATCAAATAGTTTATCGGCAACCTTCCAGCCATATTTTTTACTCTTTCTAGCAATAACAAAATCCGGTGCAACAAGCTGCATCTGTCCAGCAATAACTTGTCCAGCTGACTTATATTCTGTGGGTGTTTGACCATTAGCAGTACGCTGAGAAAATTGTTTATTAAACGCATAACGGGCGCCGGACTTTGAGAAATCATAAATTTCATCGCAACTAGCACCATCTTCATCATAATAAGTAACTTTAATAATATGTTCGTTATTTGCGAGGCTAACAACACTTAAACCACTGCAACGTAATACCAATGCATCTTTTAAATTTAATGCAGCACGTAGTTTATCATCAGGATCAGCCATTACCTCATGGCAAGACTGGCACTGACGTGCGGCAATATCATTTTGCGCACCACACGCTTCACATTCTTTAAAGCGAAAACGGTAATCACATTGCTCTTTTGAGCCATCATCATCTTCGAGTAAACCTTGGCAGCGACGGCCAAAATGCTCAATCACTTTACCTTGTGTATCGGTTTTTCCCCAAAATATATTGGCAAAACCACAACCAGGGCAAAGTACTTGTACAGGCTCGTTATCACTATCGCCTTTTTTACTTCCTACTTCGGGGTAAAATAAGTCAAAGCCATTACCTGCATAATCAATTACCAAACACTCGGTTTTCCCTTCGCTTAAACGCAGGCCTCGACCAACAATTTGTTGGTATAAACTAACCGACTCTGTCGGGCGTAAAATAGCAATAAAATCAACATGAGGCGCATCAAACCCGGTGGTGAGCACAGATACATTGACTAAATACTTTAGTCGGCGCTGCTTAAATTCCATAATAATACGGTCACGTTCAGCGTTAGGAGTATCCCCGGTGATCAAAGCCGTTTGTTGTTCAGGCAAATAACCATAGACTTCTTTTGCATGCAGTACGGTCGCAGCAAAAATCATGATCCCTTGGCGTTGCTCGCTGTACTGAATAACTTGCTGCATAATAGCTTTGGTTGCTCTGCTATGCTTTTCTAGTAACTGGTTCATATCATCGGCTGTATAGCGTCCGAATGAATCACTTTGTAAAGAAGAAAAATCATAATGACTGATCGCCGCATCCACTTCCTTTGGTGCAGTCAAATAATGATGCTTGATCATATAACGCAGTGGTAGTTCAAAAATACATTCTCGAAATGGACTCGCTTTATCGCCTCGAACAAAACCATGATAATGACGATAATAAACCCAGCCCATTCCCATACGATAAGGCGTAGCGGTAAGTCCAAGTACTTTTAACTGCGGATTATATGCTTTTAGCGCAACGATCACTTTTTGGTACTGGCTATCTTGCTCACCACTGACACGGTGACATTCATCTATGATCACTAACGAATAATGTTCGTTAAGTTGCTCAAGATTGCGTGACAGCGATTGGATACTGGCAAACGTTACTTGATGTAGCAATGACTTTTGTTTTAAACCCGCAGAAAAAATACTCGCCTGAAGACCAAAGCTTTTATATTTTTCAGCATTTTGCTCAACAAGCTCTTTGACATGGGCAAGTACTAAAATTTTCTTTCTGGCAATTCGCGCTAACTCAGCGATCACCAAGCTTTTACCTGCACCCGTAGGTAATACAATTAAAGCAGGATCTGAAGTTTTACGAAAATGAGCGACTGTGCGATCAACCGCTTCTTGTTGATAGGGTCGTAGTACATACGTCATAGTAGCAACTTCGAAGGGGTCAAAAAAATAATGGAGTAATAAACTATTTTGTAAATAAAGAGGGGGTATACACCCCCTACAGTATTAAGCTAAGTGGTCGGTAAGTTCAACACCTTGGAATGCTTTAGGGCGTTTACCACGGCCAGTCCATTCAACAATTTCACCCTCAAACTCAATACGGTATTTAGGCATTACTTTTGTGCGTTTATCGTTGGCACCGTCTTGAAGATCATCAAGAGTAAGACCTTTTTCTTTCAACAGATCAAGTACTTCCTGTTTAGCTTGCTGCTGCTGCGTATATTTTGCAATCGCATCACCAAGTAATGCCTGTGCTTTTTCTAAGTCTGATAGACTCGCTGATTTAATAAAAGCTTTAACTTCTTTCATTTTTTACTCACTAAGTTGTAAAGTTATAAATTAGATATGATTCAACTAAATTATAAGCCTATTCTTTAAAATAGGCCAAGCTGATTAATCAGTTTTTAAGGATTTTATTTAAACGAGGATTAATCAATAAGATTAGTATAGTCATTTATTAAGGTTAAGTAGTTTATTATTCACTTTATCAGCGCTGAAAAATATACTTAACATGCTTAATTAACCTAAAGAGTATGCAATCCTTCTATTTAAAAACGAACGTTCAGTTTAATATTTTCGCAATTACATAAAATCATTTGATCACTTTATAATACAACTACATCGACGTTATTAGCGTTTCAAATCGCCATTTTAAACCAATATCATTAATATTTTTTTCAATACCAATGAAATAGGATTGATTTTCGTCAGCCCAAGATAAACTAGTGTACACATTATCGCTATTATCTTTAAGTACATAAAGGATCCCTGGATTGCTATTTACATAATAATTCACCGCGTCCGCATCGATATATACACCACTGCTTTGACTAAAACTAAACATTTTTATAATCACAGTACCAAACGTATCATTTTTGACAACCTGAGTTAACTGATCCCAGCCGCTACCGGCAATAAAATTTCCACCGACCATTCTACTAAAGGTAATAAACTCTTGCTGTAACAAGATACTGTCTAAGCTAACTGTATCGCCTGCAAATTGCTGCGACAAATTAGTTTGGTCTGCGATTGATTGCGCCGCCATAATTTCAGGTTTTAAACTACGCAGAAATAGTTCATGGCCATTTTTGTGCTCTGCAATCACTTTTTCAATATCTTTGATCTGAGATGTGTCCACTAACGCAAAACCATTGCTTTTAGTCTCTAAAGCAAGCCGTAAATAGCCTGTATCTTGGGCTGTATTAATTTTATCATTTTCGTGCAGTTCAATTGGCGTTTCTGTAAAAGAAAACACCTGAGCGCCCTGCTGTTGTGTTGAATGTTCTGCAAGAAAAGGATTAGAATTTAAATCGGGCTCATTAGCAAAAGCTACAACCGAGAATACAGCTATTAGAGTTGCATTGAAGATCACGTTACATTTTTTCATAATAGGCTCTTTATCCATAAAGAAGGCAATTAATGGTGATTAACTAACAATCAGTATAGTCGATTAAATACACAACTTGTACCTATATAATAAAATTATTATTTTGATTTATATCTCGATGACCGGTTATAAACAGCAGCCCTTACAGCGTGTGCCTCCTCTTGTAAATTAAGCCGCAGTAATAGTGCTAATATTTAATAATAACCTTATAGATACAAAAAAGCCCTGTACGTGCAGGGCTTCAACCATCTGAATAATATTAGTTTAAATGCTAGGTACTAATTTAATTGCGCCCTGCTCTACTTTCATATCTAAAGGTAATTTACTTAATAGCGCAACCTTAGGGTCATTCATATTTAGTTTATAAACTGGGTTTACAGCTAAAAATCCGTTAATAACTTTCATTGCTTCATCATCAAGTACCGCTAGGTTTCCCTTAAAACCGCCTGCGTCGATAGTTGAATCAAGCAATTTTACATTCCGTAAAAATACCGCCTTTTTCTCACTATCATAAAATGGCGCACCTTCTATTTGCAGCTTTAAACGCACTGGGTATTTAAGTGCGAAAGCATTTATAACAGCACTCGAATCTGCACCTAATAAGATTACATCACGATTATCAGGGCCGACATTCACGCTCAAATCATTCACATTAAACTGTACAGGTAATCCCATCAAGCTGACTTTTTCACTAAGTTTTGGTAATTGCTGGTTAAGTGCTGTTTCAATTTCACTGCTAGTAAATGAATAAACCGATACGCCGTTCGTGGTGTTACAAGCAGAGAGTAATAAGCAACTAATTAATAAAATATACTTCATTGTTTTTCCTTTACTATAATATTATCGTCAAAAACCAAATAAAAACAAAAGCCGCACAACGGCGGCTTTTATTTAATCTACAGCGCCCTAGATTATTTAAATGCTAAATACCGCTTTTAAACGTCCTAGTGTGTCAGCATCAACTGAACCTTGACCCAGAGCCAATAACTGTTTTAAGTAATAATGTAGATCAGCTTGTTCACCGCGATGCTTATCGTCAAGCATTGCAACCTGCTCAGCCATACGCGGTGCTCCCTCAGGACTGGCAACATTAGCTAGAATTTCCATTCTTAGCATCAGTTGTGTAATGGTTAAATGCGTATCAGCACCCCCTTGCCATTGTGCAGGGATTGCTTGCTGGTTTTCAAGCGCACTAAATAAAGCGCTAAAATCAGCCTGTGCTGCTTGCTCTGTCAGCACGGCTAATTTACCATCAATGTTAGCTAATAGCTTTTGCATGCGGTTATTTAGTTCTTTGCTCCCTTCAAGCGCAATTAGCTTAGTGCGTAAATCAAGTAATTGTGCTTTTTGATTAACCGCTGGTAATGCGTCTTCAAGTTCACTCAGTTGTGCTGCGATAACTGCGTTGTCGGCGGCTTGTTGCTGCTTATGCTGAGCAAACTCTTCACTGCGTTTAGCAAATGTCACATCGTTGCATTGACGGAATTTTTGCCATAATGCATTTTCAGCTTTTACACCCGCAAAGCCTATTCCCTGCCACTGCTGTTGCAGCTCTTTGAGCTGCTGACAAGCATCAGCTAAGTCTTCACTTACTGATAATTGCTGTGCTTGTTCAACTAGTGCATTTTTTGCTGCCGCGTTGCTTTTATGAAACGCATTCAACGCATTGAATACTTGCTGTTGCTGCGCTTTATATTGTGTTTGCAAAGCACGGTATACTTTTGGCTCTACATTACCAGCATTACGCCATACTTTATTGATACGATTGTATTGGCTTTCAAACTCTTTCCAATCAAACTCATCACTCGTCGTATCAGTATCAGCCAATGATTTCATCTGAGTGATAATCGCTTCGCGTTCAAGTTTCGTCGTTTCGCGCTGTTGTTCTAGTTGCGCAAAATGTTCACGACATGGTACAAATAATAGCTCTATCTTGTCATCAAACTCTTTACCTTGCGCCTGCTCTTGCTCGGTATCTAAACGCCCAAGCTCATTCCAACGACGACGTAATGTTTTCACTTCGTTTGCACGCGCCTTGGGATCTGTGCAAGGTTGATTGAGCAAACTGGTAATTTCAGTTAGTAGCTCTTCACGCTTAGGGGCAGACGCATACTTTTGCCAATCACGAGCATTTTCTAACTGCTGCTCAAGATCTGCTTTGACTTTTTCAAGACTTTGCTGACTAACTGGAGTTAACGTTTCATACAGCTCAATAAAGCCTTTAAACACACCAAATGCAACATTAAAACGGCCTTGTTCAATAAGGCGCTGAACATCGCGTCCTTTGCGAGTAGCTTGTTGCTGATTTTTTGTTAATGTATCACTAATAGGTGCAACAGCTTTATTCCAGCGTTGTTGTTGCTCATTTAATTGTGCTTTAAAAGGCCCTTGTAACGGCTTAGGTAACTGAGCTAAAGATGAATTCGCCGCTTTATACGTCTGCTTAAATTGGCGATTAGCCTCATCATAATTTGCTTGGTCAATATCGTCAGTGTTGATACTGCTCAAGTCTTTTAATAAAGTTTTAAAAACCCTGATCGCTTCACTAAGCTCTGGCAATTTAGCTACTTGCTTAAACAAACTTGTTAATCTGCCAGTCACTTGGTTTTTTTGCCCGCCGTCTTGCAGTTCGCTTTGTGTCAGTGTTTCCTGTGCTTGCGCAACTTTAGCTTCCAACCAATCTTGTTGTATTTGCTCTGGTGTTTCTAAACCAACTTGTAGCGCATTTTCAATTTCATCACTTAACGCTTCTAAATTTGCCAACGCCAATAATTGTCGTTGCTGCTGAGCTAACCGTTGTTGTTGTTGCTCATGCACAGCTTGTAATTGACTAACTAACTCATTTAATTTTTCGGTTAGTACGGTGTATTTATTTGCAACCGTCTCGCGTTGTTCTGGATTTAACCAAGTTAGATCAAGTGCCTGCCATTGCTGGGTTAACTCACCATATTGTTGAGTAACAAGCGCATAGTCTTGTTTTTCACGTAATGCATTAAGTTTTGCCAAAATAACACGAGTATCATTTTGTACTTTTAATGGCATTTCAATTGCTAAACGCTCATTTTCTATATGCGTCTCAAGGGCTAATTTTGCCTCATCATGTGCATGCTTAACTAAGCTTTTCACTAATTGATGGGTGATCACTTGCTCAACAAGGTGCACTTGTAGTTCGCTTGAACCTTCTTTGAACGCCTTTTCAACTAACTTAGGATTAGCCAAACGTTTTAATAGCTTCGCTCGTACTTGCAGTTCTTTTTCTGCAAATGCAAGTTTTTCAAGCGTTTTTACCGGAGCAAAACGCTCTATGTATTCGTTTTTAATTTGGCTAGATAAGTTACTTTCATCACTCAGTACGGCATTTGATATATGCTGCTCTGCTAATTCTTTTAAACTTTGATCTTGTTTATACGCCTGCCACCACAGCACTAAATCATTGACTTTATTAAGCGCTTTTTTACGGATCTCTGCTGAACTATCTTCCAGAGCTAATGCATTTAAAATCGTCGCATCACGCTCTACATCTAGCTTTTCAATTGCCTCTAAACGTACTTGTTGCTTTGGGTGCTTCCACTTCGGGGTAAAAAGGTGTTTAAAGATCATTTTCACTAAACCTTGCTATTTCGTTGTCTGCGGTAAATTCTTTTTGCAATTGTGCTTTGGTTTTTTGCACCATTTCACCATTAGAACCTATGGTGAATTGCTCATTTGTTTGCGCTACTTTTGCTTGGTAAAGCATAACTAATTGCACTGTCTGCTGCTTTTGCTCGTCACTGAGTACCGTGCCATCAGGCCACTTACCTGTTGCTGCACCATACTGAAGGCGTTCGAATAATTCTGGGGTAATTGTTTTTACGAGATTATCGATGTTCATGTCATTTTTTCTTTTTTAAAGTCACTAAAATAACGCGGTTTATTAAATACCAAATACAACCGATTGCAATGGCTGCGGTGCATGCGTACCACGATGGAGTTTCAGGTTCTGGATGTAAAAAGTATAAACTAAAGAAACCACCTAAAAATATCAGTAGAGCAAAAAAAGAATGATTCATAAACATTTGTTGTTTTTGAATGCGTTTTTCGCGCGCTAGCTGTTGACGTTGTTCATCATCAAGCTGCGCTACATTATTCTCACAGTGAGGGCACTGTTGGTGTTTATCGGATATTGACTTATTACAACTAGGACAACGAACAATTGCCATATCTTTCTCCATACTTCGCATAAAAATCTACGCATAAAAAAGGCGCCTTGCGGCGCCCTTTATTGTACGTGTTTTATTTGTCGTTGTCTTTTTTCAATTGCAGCCAATAGCTGAGATCCGAAAAACAACGAGTATCTAATTTTTACAATAACCAAAACATGTCTGATTACGCCACTCAATCCTATAACTGAGAGTTTTTTGATTGTTTTGCGAGACGCTTTTCCCAAAAAGTAGCGTTTTTGATCCCTAACTTAACAGGGTCAAATGTGATATCCCCACCTTTTTTCTTCTGATCTTCGTAATCGCGCAAACATAATAGCGCAGGTCTAGCCACAAAGAATATTGATAAAATGCCCAATATATTTATCCAAGCCATTAAACCCACACCAATGTCACCAATACTCCAGATATAACCAGAGCTGTTTACCATGCCATATGACACCATAAACATAATCACAAATTTCACCATCACAAGCGGAATAGTGCCTTTAAAATAACGATTTAAATATGCAATATTGGTTTCAGCAATATAGTAATAAGCAAGTATTGTAGTAAAAGCGAAGAAGAACAATGCAATACCAACAAATGCTTCACCAAAACCACCAAACACGCTGAATAAAGCCATTTGCGTGAAAGCAGCTGAACCAACTTCAGTTGCAGCATCAACGTTTTGTACAATAAATTGCCCTGCTGGTAATTCACCCACTACATTGTATTGCTGTGTAATTAAAATCATTAATGCTGTCGCAGTACAAACAAAAATAGTATCAACATAAACAGAAAAAGCTTGCACTAAACCTTGTTGGGCTGGGTGATCAACTTCGGCCGCTGCAGCTGCATGCGGTCCGGTACCTTGACCAGCTTCGTTAGAATAAATACCACGTTTTACACCCCAACCAATAGCGGCACCAAAACCGGCCTGTGCGGTAAACGCATCTGTTATGATTAAAGAGAAGATATCAGGTACTTTATCGATATTTAAAAATACCACGATTAAAGCTAATACTATGTAGCCTAACGCCATAAATGGCACCACAATTTGAGTAAAGTTAGCAATACGCTTAATACCACCGAAGATAATAAACGCTAAAACAATAAGAATAATTGCCAAAGCAACCAATTTAAAGCTACCGACTTCACCAAAACTCGTTGAGACCATAGTGCCATCACCAAACACTTGGGTAAACGCGTTGCCAACAGCATTGGCTTGCACGCCCGGCAGAAAAACACCACATGCAATAATTGCCGACACGGCAAATAAAATCGCCAGCCATTTTTGTTCTAAACAGCGATCAAAATAATATGCTGGGCCGCCGCGATATTGGCCATCTTCTTCTGTTTTATAAATTTGCCCTAATGTTGATTCGGCGTACGCTGTACTTGCTCCTAAAAAAGCCACAACCCACATCCAAAAAATAGCACCTGGGCCACCAAAACCAATAGCTGCCGCTACACCGGCTATATTACCAACCCCTACTCGTCCAGATAACGACACAGCCAATGCTTGAAAAGATGAGATCCCTTTATCTGAGGTGTTAGGGCTAAATAGTAATTTGCACATTTCTTTAAAATGTCTAACTTGAGCAAATCGGGTTAATACAGAATAGAACAAGCCTGCGCCTAGGCATAAATAGATGAGTGCGTTACTCCAAACAACATCATTAACAGCGCTTACAAAAGCTTCCATGGATATCCTCTATAGTTATATTTATTATTTTCTAGTTACGATACTCTGCTGTAGCTAATCAGAATGCGCGACATATGGCTATGGGAAATAAGGTAACAACATTACTACCTCCCCTGCAACTTTTTGAATATTAACTTAAACGTTCTAAGTTTGTTAACACTTAATTTTCAAAATAACTACTTTTAAAATTTAATTAACCCTACATGGTTTTATGTAGGTAACTTAAAGATACGGCTCGAACAGAGCTTGGAAAAGATTTAAGTAACACATTAAGCAAATATCATCGCTTTATTAGCGTCGCTAATGCCATTCATCGCGATAAAAAAAACTAAGGGCATCGATATGAATGATGCCCTTAGTAACAAACACGTTATCTTAATTTATCTACTACGTTAACAATCGCAGCCAAGGTGTCTTGGCCAAATTGATATGAACGGCGATCTGACCAGCCATAATCAGGATCTGGTAAACCATCGTTATCTTTAAATGGCATTTCAACCGTGTAAGCAAGCGCTTTAAATTCTTCTGCAACAGCTGATGACCCCACCGTTAGATTGGCTTGACCTGGCTCATCTTTCGGGTAACCGTGGATATCTTGAAACTCAGGAGTCACTATGTGCAATGCCGCTTTAAAACTGTCTTCTAAGTCTTTTAAGCGCGCATCATAGCTTGGGATACCTTCACTACCGGCTACAAAGTTATATGGAATCGCTTCATCTCCGTGAATATCAAGGTGCATATCAACACCGGTCTCACGCATTTTATTTAGCACTAAATATACTTCAGGGCTATTTTCCATGCTTGGAGTTTGCCATTCACGATTTAAGTTAACTCCTTTTGCGTTAGTACGTAAATGCCCACGAGCACTACCATCAGGATTCATATTGGGTACAATATAAAATACCGCTTTTGATAACAATGCTGCTGCATGTGGATCTTCATCATCTAATAACTTATGTAATACACCTTCAACAAACCATTCGGCCATCGTTTCGCCTGGATGTTGACGGGCTGTTATCCAAATTGTTTTCTTATTTTCATCACTTTCGCCACCAATACGCAGTACGCTCATATCACGGCCATCAAGTGTTTCACCTAAGGTTTCAAGCTGACAGGCTTCTTGGCTTTGTGCCCATGTGATTAGATCTAAGTGACGCTCGTAGCTATATGGCGCAAAGTAAGCAAAATAAACACAGCCACATTCTGGCTCAATCTCAAATGATAACGTGCCATCAGCATAGTTTGAAGGAACACGAAACCAGGTTTGGCGATCATACGATGCAACAGCCTGATAACCTTCCCAGCCGTCAGGGTAAGCTGAATTTTCAAGGTTATTGATATGTAATTTATGGCTTTGAAAAGGTGTTGTTTCTAAACGGAAATGGAACCACTGAAAAAAATCAGATAAATGATCTTTATTGATCTCAAGCTGAATATTAAGTGGATCGGTCGCGGCAATGACCTTGATATTGCCACTGTCAAAATTACTGGTGATTTTCATTTTATTAAACCTATATATGAAAAATTAATCGCTAACTTATCGCTTGTTAGTTAGAAATTAAATAACGCCCACTATAATGGGCGCATTGTTATTAAAATGTAGCAAACTGGAGACAGCCTACCACATGGCTTGGGTTTTGAAAAAACATTCATGACTAAAAAAGCCAGCGAATGCTGGCTTTTTGTAAAGATTTTTAAGCTATTACCAATTAACGTGGCAAGCTTGGGAATGAAACCTCGGCCATATCGCGCATACAACGCACAACTTGGCAGCTGTAACCAAACTCATTATCATACCAAACATAAAGTACAATACGGTTGTCATCAACGATAGTGGCGGTTGAATCAACCACACCCGCATAACGACTGCCGACTAAATCGGTAGACACAATCTCAGTAGAGGCCGTGTAATCAATTTGGTCGCGTAACTCTGAATGCAGAGCAGCATGGCGTAAGAACGAGTTTAACTCCTCAACCGTGGTGCTGGTCGCAAGGTTTAAGTTCAAAATAGCCAGAGACACATTCGGTGTAGGTACACGGATTGCGTTACCCGTTAATTTGCCTTCAAGTTCTGGTAATGCTTTTGAAACGGCTTTAGCTGCGCCAGTCTCAGTGATCACCATATTAAGTGCTGCGGCACGGCCACGACGATCTGCTTTGTGGTAGTTATCAATCAAATTTTGGTCATTAGTGTACGAGTGAACTGTTTCAACGTGACCATTGTTAATACCAAACTTATCATTAAGTGCTTTTAATGTTGGTGTGATTGCGTTGGTAGTACAGCTTGCTGCACAAACAATTTTATCTTCCGGTTTGATATCGTGGTTATTAACACCATATACGATGTTTTTGATATTGCCTTTCGCCGGTGCTGTTAATAGTACTTTTGCAGCGCCTTTTGATTTTAAATGTAAGCCAAGGCCAGCTTCATCTTTCCAGATCCCCGTATTATCAACGATCAATGCGTTTTCAATACCATATGCTGTGTAGTCAATTTCATCTGGAGAGTTAGCATAGATCACCTGAATGTAGCTACCATTGGCTTTTATTGCATTACGTTCTTTATCAATGGTGATTGAACCATTAAAAGGACCATGAATTGAATCACGACGTAATAGGCTAGCACGCTTTTCAAGGTCGCCGTCTTTACCACCACGAACAACGATTGCACGTAAGCGTAAATCCGCATAAGGACCTGATTTTTCAATTAACAAACGCGCTAGTAAACGACCGATACGACCAAAACCATATAACACCACATCGCGTGGCTCTTTGGCTTGTGAGTTTACAATTTCAGCTAACTCGTCGTTTAAATACTCTTCGATAGAACGACCATTTGCAACATCGTTAAATAAATAACCATAAGCCAGTTTACCAATATCGATACGTGCAGAGTTTAAATCCATTTTGCTAATAGCTTCTAAAAACGGAAAGCTTTCACGTAAACGAAGTTTAGTGCCTTCAAACTGCGCCACTGTTTTGTGAGATTTGATGATATCAATTGTACTGGCATTGACGAGAGGACGGCCATATACCGCGATTTCAATACCACGATTACGATAAAGCTTTCCAATGATAGGTTGCATGCTTTCTGCGTAATCTTGGCGTTCTTGCCAACTATTTGTGTATTCTAACTCGTGAGATGAGGTCATTTTATTTACCTAATTAAACAATTTTTGAACGGATAGCCATAAGACGTATTGAGTTTTGAGAGCAACACGCCTCAGTGGGCTTCGCTATTCTAATTTAAACTAACTTTATTCTCCACTGTTAGAGAGCAATTCATTACGCTAGAATAACAAGGTAATTATTAAGGTGAGGTTAAGGGATGTTACTAAGAGCAAGTGTTTTACTGAGTTTGTTGGCATTAACTGGGTGTGAAGAACCGTTGACACTTGCACAGGTGTGTAAAGAAACCCCAGGTTTATGTAATGATTTAAATAAAGATAGTCACTGTAAAGCCCAACGTGCTGATGTGATCATGGCGCGTTACCATGAATACAAACAACCGACTGATAATAACAAATATTTATTATTAAAAGGTTTTGAAAAATACGATCAATGCGTATCGCTGGCGGCAAAAATTGAACATATCAAATTAAAAGAAAAAACCACCTCCCGCGTTGAAGCACATTTAACCAGTATCAAGGAAATGACGCGGTTATTTCAAGATACCAAAAATACTAACCACCCTGGGTTGTTGTATTATCATTGGTCTCGCAATAATGACCAATCAGCCCTGACTAAATTACTTGCGCTTGAAAACGATCCTAGTGTCACTGAGGACGCTGAAATCCAGTTTTTCTTAGCCAGTTATTATATTAAGTTTGATGAAGATAAGACCATAGACTTACTGTATAAAACGTTAGAGCTAAACAAAGCTGAACAAACTCCAAACCCCGAGATTTACACCTCATTGATCAGTTTATTTTATAAACAGGAAAAATATAAGCATGCCTATACTTTTGCAAAAATTGCACAGCTTTCTGGGATAACCAATGTTGAAATATTCCCGATTGAGCAGCAACTCACAGCAACAGGAAAAAGTCTCAGCGGATTAGATACCCTCGCACAGCAAACCTACGACAGTATTCAAGCTGGGCAGTTTGTTTCACCACGGGATTTTTAATCGTGTTCAAACTTAGTTTATAGAAAAGAAAAAGGCAGCTGACGCTGCCTTTTTTAATTTATTTGCTCGTACCAACTTCAACACGAGTTTTGAGCTTTTGACCAGGTCGAAAGGTGACGACGCGTCGTGCCGAAATAGGGATATCTTCCCCAGTTTTCGGATTACGGCCAGGCCTTTCTTTCTTGTCACGAAGATCAAAGTTACCAAATCCAGAGAGCTTAACCTGCTCGCCTTTTTCAAGCGCTGAGCGGATTTCTTCAAAAAACGCTTCAACTAAATCTTTGGCATCCTTTTTATTGATCCCCAATTTTTCAAATAGGTGTTCAGCTATGTCGGCTTTAGTAAGCGCCATATCTAGTCCCTCAACGATGCATTAAACTGTTCGGCCAGTGCGGCCACCACGTTATCAACTACTAGATTGATATCTTTCTCTTCGAGTGTTCTATCAACCGCTTGCAGTGTTAGAGCAATCGCCAAACTCTTATAATTTGGCTCAATACCTTTGCCCTTATACACATCGAATAAGTTTAGGTCAACCAATTGATTTCCGCCAACTTTTTCTATCACTGATAAAATGTCGCCAGATTTCACCTGATCTTCCACTAAAATAGCGATGTCGCGGCGGTTTGAAGGGAACTTCGAAACCCCTACAGCCTCTGGTAAATTTCTTTTTTCAATGGCTGACATTTCAATTTCAAACACATAAGTCGCATTATTGATATCTAACGATTTTTGTACTTGAGGATGAATAGCACCAAAGAAACCGACCTTTTTACCTTCAACATAAATCACCGCAGATTGGCCCGGATGTAAGCCATCTGATTGCTCTGCTTTGATTTCAAAACGCGTTATATCATTGGTTAATGAAAGTAATGCTTCAACGTCACCTTTTAAATCATAAAAATCAACGGTGCGCTTTTCTTCAACCCAATGTTCACCATGTGCCAGACCAGTAATAGCCCCACCAATAACTGCAACTTGGTTTACGCCATTCTCTGCGTTTTCATCACGTAGAAATTTAAGGCCATGCTCAAATAAACGAATACGTGGCTGCTGGCGGTTTTGATTATACATTACTGATGCCAGTAAACCTGGCATAAGGCTCACACGCATTGCCGACATTTCAATCGAAATTGGATGTGGCAAAACCAGCGCGTCACTGTCTGGGTGTAAAATAGCTTGTGCTTTAGGGTCAACAAAGCTGTATGTGATCGCTTCTTGATAACCACGAGTCACTAGCGTATTGCGAAATTTGCTCACTGCAATATTGGCTTCGTTATGAGTGGTCATTTTTAATTTAGCAGTCGGTGCTACGTTTGGAATACTGTTGTAACCATATACGCGAGCAACTTCTTCAATTAGATCTTCTTCGATACGAATATCAAAACGGTAGCTTGGTACATCTGCACTCCACACACCATCGACAATTTTCACATCAAGCCCTAAACGGGTTAAAATGTCGGTTACTTTCGCATCTTCAATATGATGACCAATAACACGGTCTAAACGCGCACGACGAAGACGCACTTCAGTGACCTTAGGAAGCTTATCTTTTGCAACAGCTTCAACTACAGGGCCTGCTTGACCGCCTACAATCTCAAGTAACAACGCAGTTGCACGTTCTATTGCATCATGTTGCAGCGCAAAATCCACACCGCGTTCATAACGATGCGATGCATCTGTGTGTAAACCATAGCTACGAGCTTGCCCTGCGATAGCAACTGGATTAAAAAACGCACTTTCTAATAGAATATCCGTTGTTTGCTCGGTAACGCCTGATTGCTCACCGCCAAAGATACCGGCAATCGCCAGCGCTTTGTTATGGTCGGCTATTACTAAGGTAGATTCATTCAACTTAGCAGTATTACCATCTAGTAAGACCAGCTCTTCACCAGCATGGGCGCTACGTACTTTGATACCGCCTTCAATCGCATTTAAATCAAAAGCATGCATTGGATGGCCAAGTTCAAGTAACACATAGTTAGTTACATCAACCACAGGGTCAATTGCGCGCACGCCACTACGACGAAGCTTCTCAACCATCCAAAGTGGTGTTGTGGCGTCAAGGTTGATGCCTTTGATCACACGCCCTAAATAACGAGGGCAGGCTTCATCGTTTACTAGTTCAATTGATACTTTATCATCAATAGTTGCTGCAACCGCTGGTATTTCTAGGGCTTTAACATCAATACTGTTAAGTACGCCCACTTCACGAGCGATGCCTTTAATACCTAAACAGTCACCACGATTCGGGGTTAAATCAACATCAATAATGTTGTCATCAAGGCTTAAGTATTCACGTAAGTCTGTGCCAACAGGTGCATCAAGTGGCAACTCCATGATACCGTCGCCTTCTTCGCTAATACCCAACTCCACGAATGCACACAGCATGCCGTGAGACGGTTGACCACGTAGTTTGGCTTTTTTAATTTTAAAATCGCCCGGTAATACAGCGCCAACCATAGCTACTGCAACTTTGATACCTAAACGGCAATTTGGCGCACCACATACAATATCTAATAGCTCATCGCCACCGACATTGATTTTAGTTACACGTAGTTTATCTGCATCAGGATGCTGACCACATTCAACTACTTCACCGACAACAACGCCAGAGAATTCTGCCGCAGCGGGCTCTACGCCATCTACCTCAAGGCCGGCCATCGATAACTGTTCCGAAAGAGCCTGCGTGTCAATTGCAGGATTAACCCACTCTCTTAACCACTTTTCACTAAATTTCATGTTATTTCTTCACTCTTAACGGAACTGATTAAGGAATTTCAAATCGTTTTCGAAAAACGCACGTAAGTCATTTACCCCATAACGCAGCATGGTTAAACGCTCTACACCCATACCAAAGGCAAAACCAGTGTATTTTTCTGGATCAATTCCCACTGATTTAAGCACGTTAGGGTGCACCATTCCGCAACCTAATACTTCTAACCATTTTCCGTCTTTACCCATCACATCAACTTCCGCTGAAGGCTCTGTAAATGGGAAAAATGAAGGACGGAAACGAATTTCCATATCTTCTTCAAAAAAGTTACGCAAGAAATCGTGCAAAATACCTTTAAGCTCAGTAAAGCTTACATCAGTATCAACCATCAACCCTTCAACCTGATGGAACATCGGCGTATGTGTTTGGTCGTAATCGTTGCGGTATACACGCCCTGGAGAAATAATACGCAGCGGCGGTTGCTCAGCTTCCATGGTGCGAATTTGCACACCACTGGTTTGCGTACGCAACACCAGTTTTGGATTAAAGTAAAAAGTATCGTGATCAGCACGCGCTGGGTGATGCTCAGGAATATTTAGCGCGTCGAAGTTATGAAAATCATCTTCTACTTCTGGGCCAGATTTAACCGCAAAACCTAATTCGCCAAAAAAGCTCTCAATCCGCTCAATGGTACGCGTCACTGGGTGTAAACCACCTGTTGGCATAACGCGACCGGGCAATGTTACATCGATTGTTTCAGCGGCTAATTTCTCTTCAAGGGCCTTGCTTGCTAGTAATTCGCGCTTGTCGTTAATCGCAACTTGTACATCTTGCTTAGCTTGGTTAATTACTTGGCCTGCTTCTTTGCGTTCTTCAGGGGCAATTTTACCAAGGGTTTTTAATAGATTCGTGATTTCGCCTTTTTTACCAAGGTAGTTAACCCTGATATCTTCAAGCTGCGCGATTTCACTGGCACTGGCGACCGCCTCAAGTGCTTGCGCTAATATATTTTCTAAGTTCATTCGATACCTGATCTGTCACAGAAGGTGATTTAAGTAATAGCTAATGATAACTGAAAGCAATGGCTAGATTCCAGACCTTATACCAATCTTATTGAATTCTTTCCCATTCTGGTTAAGCAAAATGGGAAGTTAGACGATTTTGTAGAGAAAACTAGGGTCTGTTGATCTTTCAAGGTTAAATTTGCAGCAGTCTGTTTGGTATTTAGGCAAGGCAGAGCCTATGTGGTGTGGTTATTCCCCATAAATAGGCGATAACGCAGCATCAATGCCAAACAGGCGCTGCCCGAAGGGTTCTGCCTAGGGGCAATTAACTCTTTGTTACTTACATGGATGTAAGTAAGGGGCGTGAGCAGGACGCGGAAGCTTTGCTCGGCTTTTACTTAGCCCACTAGGTTACAAACCTCGCGCCGCGATTAAATTGCCCCTAGTTTGAACAAATATTAATCCGCAAAGGCCAACAGACCCTAGAGTTTTAGAGTGGATTTTATGAAAGGAATTGTCAATTTACGTTGTGCAGCCATCGAGGCATGGTCAAGTTTATCAAGCACATCAAGTAACGCTCGCATATCACGACTCAAACGCGTTAATAAAAAGCGCGCACATTCATCACTAAGCTCTAAACCGCGCATATTGGCGCGCTTTACTAAGGCTTCGGCTTTATCATCATCACTCATAGAACGGATTTGAAATGTCGTACCCCATTTTAATCGTGACTCAAGATCCGGCAAGTTAATGTTAAGCATGTCTGGTAACAGATCCGCTGTCACTACCAAGCATTTACCCGGTTCGTTAAAACGGTTAAAAAAATTAAACAACGCTTTTTCCCACGCATCGTTACCAGCTACTAAGTGCACATCATCAATACACAACACATCAAGCGCGTCTAAGCCATCGAGCACCATAGGGCCAAAATCAATCACTTCGCGCATTGATAGCAGCATAGTCGATAGGCCATGCTCTTGAGCATGAATACAGGTTGCATACAGTAAATGTGATTTACCCGAATCTCCTAAGCCACATAAATATGTATATTGAAAAGTGGTTGCTAAACTTTTAAAAGCATTTTTTAAATGACTCACTTCCAGTGAATTTTCACCACCAAAATAAGATGCAAAGGTTTCATCATCCGGCAACGTTACCGGTAATGCCATTTGCACCGGCTCAATTGTCTGCATTACAAACCAACCCATTGATATTCTAAATCGTCTTGCGCTATTACGGGATAAAACGCACGAGGATCAACAAATGGTTGAAAAGCACGGTCGAGCTCTAAGGCTTTTTGTAAATCATGCATACTACCAGTGTGATTGATCGCAAAACTAACTACATCAGCAGTACGAGAACGAATTGTCACTTGGGTAACTACGCTTAAGCTCTGAAGCTGACGTTTAGCCAACTCAATATCGACAAAGTTAGTGGTGCCTTTTAATTTAAATACCGCTTGGGCAAGCTGCGTTGTAGAATTTGGATCAACCGCATATTCATTGGCCAAGCCAGCTGCTAAGCTGTCGATCATTAAGGCTATGGCTTGTTGTTTATCACCGCTTACTCTATTTGCTTCAAACAGCTCATCATTAGTAAAGCGCCAATCCAACAACCAAATCTCGCTGTCAGGTTGTTTGTATAAACGCGCGGTAATACTGCGTTCTGCACTATAACGGCTTGATGCCTGTTCGACTGGCGAGGAGAAATTACCCCACACCTCAGGTATTCCCACTAATGCACGGTCTTGTAAATCAAGCAACGGTACCACGACTGGCAAGCCACGTCGCGCTGCGGTGCTATAAATTAGTTGCTCTAGCTGCGGATAACTTTCTTGGGTAACAAGTTCACGACGCCAGTTATCTTCAATGGCAAGCCAAATAGCCACCAGCGGGCGACGCGTACCCCACAATGGTAAATTAAGCTCTTTGACGAGTGCATTAATTTTATTTGCTTCAAATTTAACCACGAGATTAAGTTGACCATTGGCTTTTTCGTCGTATTCAAATTTGAGCATGTAATCTGATATATCTTTACTACGTTGCTGAGCGATTGGATTTTGATCCGCATTCGGATCGCCACTAACCTTAACCAGTACATTGAGCAACGCCTCTCGGCTGGCGCTGAGTCGAGCATCACGAGATTTGTCAGATACTTTTAATACGTCCTGATATAGATCAGTAACTTCAACCGCAGTCGCAGTAAAACTTAGGAAAATGATGATAATAGCAATAAATAATCTAGACACAGGGCATTAGTTCTTGGTTTTAAACTGTTTTGATCCTAATTCAAAGCACCCAACAAAGCAAAAATATATTTGTTAAAACCCACTTACAAATAAGTGCTTGTGATCAGTGCATAGAAGCTTCCTGCTACATGCTCCTCAAAGATCTAAATTAGCTTGCGTATTAGTAATCAGTTTATGCTTTATCGCCAGTGCTAACAATCTCTTAATTGTGCTTAACCATCCCAAATTGGTTTCTAACCCTTTCAAAAACAATTACCATTGCGCATTCTATTACAGCAACTAACGGATGCTTACATGCTCGACTTCGCAGTCCTGGGGGTATTTATACCCACCTTCTTTTTTGTCTCTATTACACCTGGGATGTGTATGACTTTAGCCATGACCTTAGGAATGAGTATTGGCGTGCGCAGAACTATGTGGATGATGATTGGCGAATTACTTGGCGTTGCTATTGTGGCTGTTGCAGCAGTCGCAGGGGTGGCAAGTATCATGCTCAACTACCCGACACTTTTTAGCGTATTAAAATGGCTCGGTGCAGGTTATTTAGTCTATATTGGGGTTGCAATGTGGCGAGCAAAAGCAACCATCAAATTAGGCGCAGACAGTAAATTAAAAGTATCTCGCCAAGCGCTATTCTCACAAGGGTTTATCACCGCGATTGCCAACCCTAAAGGCTGGGCGTTTATGATTTCCCTGCTACCGCCGTTTATAAATATTGACTACGCGATTGCGCCACAATTGAGTATGTTAGTCGCCATCATTATGCTCAGCGAGTTCACTTGCATGATGCTCTATGCCACTGGCGGTAAAAGTTTACGGCTGTTTTTAAACCAAGGTGACAATATCAAGTGGATGAACCGCATCGCTGGCAGTTTGATGGTTGGCGTTGGAGTATGGTTAGCGCTTAGCTGAGTCGCTTTATTTTAGAGCGACTATAAAAAAGCCTGCAAATGCAGGCTTTTCGCTTTCAAAGAATTTATTTACTTAACTGCAAAGCTAATTTTGACTAACCACTCGTCGGCCACTAAATGCATGCATTAATGTCATGCCATCGAGCAAATCAAGTTCGCCACCGACCGGAATACCATGGGCTATCCGCGATGCATCAACTTTATAACGGTGACAAAGCTGGGCAATATAATGCGCTGTAGTTTCCCCTTCAACTGTAGGGTTGGTCGCTAATATAACCTCGTTTATCCCACCTTGTTGCAACTTACTTTCAAGAATATCAAGGCCAATTTCATTTGGACCAATACCATCGATAGGTGATAAATGTCCCATCAATACAAAGTACAAACCTTTATACTGGCCAGTTTGTTCAATCGCCAACACATCGGTAGGTGATTCAACCACACATAAAATTCCGCTATCTTGACGTTTGGGGCTTAAACAGATTTCACACTGCGGCTGCTCTGCAAAAGTACGACACGATTGACAGTGTCCAATAGCAGTCATCGCTTTGGTAAGTGCATTACCAAGCTGAGTGCCCCCCTTACGGTCACGCTCAAGCAAATGGAACGCGATGCGCTGTGCTGACTTTGGGCCTATGCCCGGCTGACAGCGCAATGCTTCAATTAGCTGGTTTAAACTCTCTGAAAGCTGCATATTTTATCTTAAAATGGCATTTTCATACCTGGTGGTAATTGCATACCGCCAGTTACTTTACCCATGCGCTCTTGTGTTTCTTCTGCTACACGGCGAACTGCGTCATTACACGCAGCGGCAAGTAAGTCTTCAATAAGATCTTTTTCGTCTTCCATTAAACTTTCATCAAGTTCAACACGTCGAACATTATGGTTTCCAAGCATGGTTACTTTAACTAAACCAGCACCTGCTTCACCAACCACTTCTAAGCTAGCAATTTCGTCTTGGGCTTTTTGCATGCGCTCTTGCATTTGCTGCGCTTGCTTCATCATGTTACCCATTCCACCTTTAAACATAACTTTCTCTCTTTCTATTTCTAATTGCCATGAAGATAAGGGCTATTGCAGTGAATTACAATGCCTGAATACTGTTTTCATCGATAATTGCAGAAAATAGCTGCTGTAACTGTACGATATTTTCATCACCGTTGATCACATCAATTGCTTGCTGATGGCGCCCTGCATCAATCTTTTGCTGAATTAAGTAAGGCGAATCTATCACCCCAGGGGCAAAATTGATTGTCAGCTCAACATTATACCCGTAAATACTGGCCAGCGCCGCACTAAGCTTTTGTCTTAACATAGGGGTATCGAGATGTTTTTGCGATTCATCCACTTCTAAGTGCAGCTGTTGTTGTTGCTTTGAATAAATTGAATGCAAAGCAAATTGACGCATCCGCCCGCCAAGTCCCATCCGCTTAATTAAGTATGCCCACTCATCTTGTTGATGTGCAAAACGAATATCGCTGATCGGGCTTTGAAAATCATCCGGTATTTGAATATTTATTTCAGGCTCAGGTGCAGCAACTACTTTTTGTGGATTAATTTGCTCTAGCAATTCCGGTGCTAAATTCTCAGTAATAGTCTGATGTTTTTCTTTAAAGTCAGGTTTCACACGCTTATTTGGGGCGATATTCGGCGTGTAACCATCAGTCTCAGGCTGACTACTTGCCCCCGTTATCTGGGGCTGTGACTTTTTTACCGCAGTACCGCGCTCAACCGCAGCTGGTTTATTCGTTGATGGCGCCACAGATGTTTTACCACCAGAGAGCGTACCTGCACCAGAAATATTTCTATCTCGTAAAATACGTGCAATTGCGGACTGCGCTTGTGCTTCTTTTTGGCTAATATCTGTGGTATCTGAATAGTCAGAGAATGAGCTGTTATTTTGTGCTGGAGCGGTTTGCTCTGCGCTATATTGATGCTCAGGTAAAGATTGTTCTGGCGCATGCTCAAAGCCACTATGAAAGCCCTGCTCCACTGCGTTATTCATTACCTCATCATATTGGGATACTAATTGTTGCTCAAGCTCAGCATCTGAATCATGCTCATTACCATGCGCGGCTTCGTGCATAATTCCCGAATTTGTATGTGGTGCTGTGGTCACAGTTGGCTGCGTATCGACAGGTGCAATTTGCTCACTGGTTACAGAGTGTTCAGTTGTTGCAACGGCTTGTTCAGGCGCACTCACGGTCGTTTGTAGCGGTGCAGCTTGAGGCAATGATACTTGGTTATCAACAGGCTGTGGTGTTGCAGGCTTATTTTTATTGAGAATATCTCTCAATGCTGCTGAGCGAGACCGGTTGTTATCGGCCGCTGGAGCCTGCGCCGCAGTACTTGCAAGCATTTGGCTATCAACTGGTTGAAATGCCAGTAAGCGCAGCATAACCATTTCAAAACCTAAACGAGGCTCTGGCGCCCATTGTAAGTCTTTTTTGCCATTAAGCAGTAATTGATAATAAATTTGGATTTGTTGTGAATCGCAGCTCTTTGCTACTTCATTAATAAACTCGCGATTATATTCATCTAACTTGGCGGCATCGGGCACTAATTGGGTTAATTGTGCTAAATGTGTAAGGCCAATTAGATCATCTAACAAAGCAATATAATTTGGGTTTTGGGTAGCAACTTGCTCGATTTGCGCCATCAATGCATGGCCGTCTTGGGCTAATAATGCAACCAGCAAGTGCTGGCTATAATGGTTGTCCATCAACCCTAGCATTGCTTGCACCGCTTGATGCTTAATATCACCATTCGTTTGAGCAATCGCTTGATCAGTTAAACTCAATGCATCACGCATACTGCCATCAGCCGCTTTGGCGATAATTTGCAGGGCTTGAGTTTCAAAACTTAATTTTTCTTCGCCTAACACATATTCAAGTTGTTGGAGTATTTCAGGTTGCGATAACGCATTAAGATTAAACTGCAAACAACGCGATAAAATGGTGACAGGCAGTTTCTGTGGATCCGTAGTCGCTAATAAAAACTTAACGTGCTCAGGCGGCTCTTCCAAGGTTTTTAATAATGCATTGAAACTATGCTTTGAAAGCATGTGTACTTCATCGATCAGGTACACTTTGTAGCGACCGCGAGTTGGCGCGTACTGCACGTTATCCAATATCTCACGGGTATCTTCAACTTTAGTGCGCGATGCTGCATCTATTTCAAGTAAGTCAATATAACGACCAGTTTCGATATCTATACAGCTGCTACACTTGCCACACGGTTGCGCCGAAATGCCTTCATCACAATTTAAGCTTTTTGCAAAAATACGTGCGATGGTGGTTTTACCCACCCCGCGAGTCCCAGTGAACAAATAAGCGTGATGCAGTCTGTTTTGTGTTAAAGCATTAATAAGCGCTTGTTTCACATGGGACTGACCGACCAATTCATGAAAGGTCTGTGGACGCCATTTTCTCGCTAGGACTTGATAACTCATTAATTATTCGCCTTCGAATTCAACCAATTTTAGGATTTTAATCCCCATTTTTGCAATGCGTTGCTCGCCACCAAGTTCTGGTAAAGAGACTACAAATGCTGCATCTGTCGCATGACCACCCAGCTTATTGACTAATTTAGCGGTCGCTTCAATGGTACCGCCGGTTGCTAATAAGTCATCGACTAAAAGCACTTTGTCACCTGGGACAATGGCATCTATATGCAGCTCTAATACATCTTCACCATATTCTAGCTGGTAATCTTGAGAGATCACTGCACGTGGCAGTTTGCCCGGTTTACGCACTGGAATAAAAGGAATACCTAATGCATATGAAAGCGGCGCACCGAAGATAAAACCACGTGATTCAGTACCTATAATCTTGGTAAAACCTTGATCTTTATAAGCTGAAATAAATGCATTAATTGTTGCTTGAAATGCAGCGGGATTAGCCATTAGCGTAGTTACATCACGGAACATAATGCCTGCTTTAGGGTAATCTGCAATAGTAGTTATGCTATCTTTAATGATAGATGGAGTTACTTGAGTCATAATTTAAACTGTTTTATCTGTAATATTACAAAGCAGACAATTATAACATCACAAAAATGAGTTGTCGGTAAGAAGTTAAATAATTAAGTAATAAGACTGTATTATATACAGCCTTATTATAATTTAGCAGTGCTAAATTAAGAGACTGTGGTGATCCAGCCTAGGATTGCATTTAAACAGCCGATTCCTGCAAACACAGCTAAGAACGCAAGAAAATACATTGCATTAAACGGATCTTTAAAATCTTTATCTTCTGACATAGGTACTACCTTTTATTAAGCGCGACGAATTAAGGCGCACATAATAGACGATGTAAAATAATCAATAAAGACTTTAAGGGGGATTTTTTGTCACGATAACGCCACGTTCCGCCATTGCATGTAATGTTACTGTAGCACCTTGAACAAGCTGTTCTGTAGTAAATTGCGGCGCTTGTAAAGCAACTTGCTCCACCAACGAAGCTAATTTGATACTCGGTGTTGTGTCTATAATTGCCAGTAATAATGCGGTCATTGCATTGGTAGCAAGAAATTGTACTTCGTCATCGGTATCGCGATACACCACAAAATAATGAGGCTGTTCACTAGGCTGCTGTGGTTGAAAATCAACACTGATATGCTGTACAGCAAACTGATAACTTAAATTTCGCGCGCAACTACTCATATAAAGAGGCACATTACTCAGCGGTGCATTAATGATGCAATCAGTTGGATCCGCATGCGCAACCGAGACATCAAGCTCAATCCATTCATAATGAGCAAGTTCAAGCATAAAGGGGGGATCAATTTCTTGCAATTGGTAATCACTACTTAAATACGCAATAAACTCACTAGCAATATCCAAAAAATAAGGTGATTGACAATCGTGTTCAGCAAAAAATTGGCGAACTAATCTTAACCAATTGTTATCGCTGTAGAGTGTTTTCAGAACCGGAAATGCTGAGGAAATAAAGCCATTGATATTATTGAAAAATAAATCACGGTAGATCGCCATACGACGCTCTTCAATGTCATCGGGCTTTGGTTGTGTATCTGGCGCTCGAATATGCGCCATAAACGCTTGTTGGGTTTCAATAAAATTCATATCAGGCACTTTCTTTACGCTGTATTATTGCGTGCTTGGCTTGTAGTTGATGAATTATATCCAGCTCTTTGGTAAGCTCAGCGATAGCTGGAATATTAAAATCACGTTCCAATAAAGTCGCAAACACTCCATGATGTTGATAAGCACGATCAAGTAATTGCCAAACAGGGTCAATCACGTCAGCGCCGTGAGTATCAATAAGTAAATCATCCGCCTCATTGAAATGCCCTGCGACATGACCATACGCTATACGTTGCGATGGCAAGCTAGCTAGAAAATGTTCTGCATCATAACCATGATTTATCGAATTCACATAAATATTATTTACATCGAGTAATAACTTACAATCAGCTTGCTGTAATATTTCAGTGGTAAATTCTAACTCGCTCATTTGCTGACCAGGTGCGGCATAATAAGACACATTTTCGATAGCTATTTGCTGCTCGAGAATATCTTGCACCTGTTTTATCCGCCCAACAACATGGGCAATCGCAGCTTCAGTAAATGGGATCGGCATCAGATCATACATGTGGCCGCTGCCGGAACAATAACTAAGGTGCTCACTAAAAAGCTTAACATTATGTGCTTTGAAAAAGACTTTTAATGCTTTAACAAATTCAATATCTAACGGTTCAGGAGAGCCGATGGATAATGACAAGCCATGACAAACAAAATTATTTGTATCGGTCAGTGACTTAAACTGCTTAGCAAAGCGACCACCGAGTTTTAACCAGTTCTCAGGCGCCACTTCCATAAAATCAATTTGCTTTGGTATCTGCATCAGCAATTCATCGAGCATTTCTCTACGCAGCCCAAGCCCTACCATGCCAAATTCACTGTTACTAGATACAGTCATATCAACTCCTTCATTTAAAAGGGCCACAATGCGGCCCTTTTATAAACATACTACTTAGCTAAAGTGCAGGTTACTTAACTTATCTAATTAATGGCTACCGCATTTGCCTTCTTTTTTAGCTTTAGCATCGCCGCCGCACTTACCTTCTTTGTTAGCTTTATCGTGTTTAGCGTCGCCGCCACATTTTCCTTCGCCGCACTTACCTTCTTTTTTTGCTTTATCGTGTTTAGCATCGCCGCCGCATTTGCCTTCGCCGCACTTTCCTTCTTTTTTAGCTTTGTCATGTTTAGCATCGCCACCGCATTTACCTTCGCCGCACTTGCCTTCTTTTTTAGCTTTGTCATGTTTAGCATCGCCACCGCATTTGCCTTCGCCGCACTTGCCTTCTTTTTTAGCTTTGTCGTGTTTGGCATCGCCACCACATTTGCCTTCGCCGCACTTACCTTCTTTTTTAGCTTTGTCGTCTTTAGTTTTAGCATCTCCACCGCATTTACCTTCGCCACATTTTCCTTCTGTCGCGTCGACTTGGTAGCCCGTTACCATTTGTTGAAATTCAAACGGATTCGCTTGAACATCTGCAGAAATAAAACTTGTGCTACCTACTACTACAGCGCCTAATGTTAACGCGATTGAATTTTTTTTAAGTGTATTCATTTTATGACTCTCTCTAAACATACAAAGGTTGTACTAAGTAGACCTTGCTACAAAAATAATATTTCATTTAATCACATATTTTTATTTATTATTGATGATAACGCTACAAAGGAGTACAAAACTGGAGTTAACTATGGGAGTAAAATTGGCATTTATCAATGTTACAGGTAAAATACGCCTCCTTATGTAAAGTCAAAGTGCCCCTATCATGAAATTAGTTTTAGCGCCTATGGAAGGGGTTGTCGATTTTAAAATGCGTCAACTACTCACCGAAATTGGCGGTTTTGATTTATGCGTCACTGAATTTGTTCGTGTTATTGATGCCTGCCTGCCTGATAAAGTATTTCATCGCTATTGCCCAGAGCTAAATAATAACGGTTTCACTCGTTCAGGCACTCCTGTGCGTATCCAATTACTTGGCCAAGTTGCACACGCATTGGCTGAAAACGCAATCAAGGTAATAGAGCTTGGCTCTCACGGCGTTGATCTTAATTTTGGTTGCCCTGCTAAAACAGTCAATCGCAGTAAAGGCGGCGCCGTACTACTAAAAGATCCTGAACACATGTATGAAATCATTAAAGCAGTCCGTGATGCCGTGCCAAGCGAGCATCAAGTAAGCGCTAAAATTCGTTTAGGTTTTGATGATGACAGTAACAGTCAAGAAATTGTTGATGCCGTTGTCAGTGCCGGTGCCAATAGTATTGCCATACATGCCCGTACAAAGCGAGACGGTTATAACCCGCCCGCTTACTGGGAGAAGATTCCACCACTGATCAAAGATAAAAACATCGCCGTGGTCGCAAATGGTGAAATTTGGCAAGTAGAAGATGCACTACTTTGCCAGCAACGTAGTGGTTGCACAGACTTAATGCTTGGTCGCGGTGCATTATCGCATCCTGATTTAGCACGTAAAATAAAAGCACACTTTAATGATGAGCACTATGATGGCCTGCAGTGGGAGCATATTCTCTATCATCTGATCCATTCAGCCATACATCATGACCCAGCGAAAGATGAAAAGTATTTTGCTTCTCGTACTAAACAGTGGCTAGGCTATTTAAAGCGCCAATATAGCCAGGCCGATACTTTATTCGATGAGATCAGGCGCCTTAAAACAAAAGAAGATGTTGCAGGTGTTTTGAAAAAATATGCTATCGCACCTTAATTTGACACACATCATAGTCGGCTTTTTTAAATTAATGAATACTGCAGCATTGCTCAACGAGGACAATGACAATGATCAATGCTCAACATCACCTTCTAAGACTTAATACAGAGTTAGAGCAAGTAAGGCAGTGCTTGCTTACGACACTATCAAGCTCAAGTAACAAATCGCATCACTCGCTAGCTGAAACCTTGCACAAAAATAACCCTGAACAATGGTTAGAGCTTACGCAAAAGCAACTTGGCACTGAATATAAAGATATCATAGTACGCTTAGAACAACTTGAAGCGGCGGTCTGCCAAATCGATATCGGCCAATATGGTTATTGCTGTGACTGTGAAGAAAAAATTGACTCGCAACGGCTGAATGCCGATCCAACAGCGCAGCGCTGTGGCAACTGCGAGCCAAGGCTATAAAAATCAGCAAGCGGACTTACGAAGTTGTTAAAAGTGTTGCAAACGCAAAACTTTGCGCCGGATAAAAAATGATATCAGCCACTAAATAATCGACTTGTTGTGGCGTCATTTTCAGCCGTTTAAGCAAATTAACTTTCGCTTGTTGGACAGTCCAAGCATGGTAATGTATGCCAAGATCGGTTTCCATCATAGCTAACCAAAAAGTACGCTCTTCATTACTTAGTCCTGTTGCAGCTTGCCCAGCATAACCTATCAGACTCTGATAATCTTGTGCCCAATCAAAGCCAACAAGCTTTTTATTAGACAATGCAAAACGCTGTGCAAGCACGGAATAGCGATGATCAACTGCTACATGGATAGAATATGCTTCTTGCTGCATTTCCTTCAACTGAGATTGTACTGCTACTAGCCAATTTATTGGTGCTTTAGTGACGCCTGAGAAGTAATTTAACTTACTTTGATACCAAGACCCACCATTTGATATGCCATGTAAACCAACACTACCTCGGGGTGCATAGAGAGCTAAATAATCATTAAATTCAGTTAGAGTGTGTTTAAGATTTTCTGGAAGATCAACGCGAGCAAGATTTTTAGTTACCTGCGCTTGTAAGGCATTAAGCTCGATTGAGTTGAGTCTAAGTTTGCTCTCTTTAGCAAGTATTAACTGCTGCTGGGTAAAACTAAGCCAATTGTTTATGTTTGCAGTAATATCGTGTTGCTGGTTATAGGCAAGCATGTTATCGAGCACAGGAATATACACCGGCCACGTAAAGTAACGCTGCGGAAAACGCTCTGCAATAATGAGGTAATCCAATGTGCGCTGAGCGACAGGAGTTAATTCAAGGGTTTGCATTGCTTGATATATGCTGTGGCGCTCTTTTAAATACGCATCACTGAATGGAAACTGTTGCTTGTTAACTGGTTTAATTTCACCTGTTGGTCTTAAAAATTGATTTAGTGTTTGCAACGCTTGCTGAGCTTGCTCTTTACTTTGATACTGATTATTCGTATCACCACATGCGCTCAAGAAAAGCGCTAAGAAGCATATCCATATTAGGTGTTTTATCATGAGTTAATCCAATAAAAAAAGCCCCATAGGGGCTTTTTATAAATTGCTATAGCGAATTAAAGTTAAATCTTAACACCGTTGCGAGCGGCTTTATCTTTAATAAATACAGACCAACCTTTCGCAAACTTACGCGTGCGAGGGTCATCCATTGCTTTAGTAATTGCAGCATAAGCTTGCTTATACTTTTCTTGATAGTAATAAGCTTCCGCTAAATCTGAATAAATAGTTCCTTTCTTATCAGAACCAAATTCAAGCGCCTTGTTCAGACGAACAACGGCAGCACTATAATTTTGCGATTGTAAAAGTAATGAACCTGCTTTGCGATAAAGCTCAGCATCGTCATCAAATTTTGCCGCTTCTTCATAGTACTTAGCTGCTTTTGCAATATCTTTTGAGCGATGGTAGTTACTTGCCACTGCACTGATATTTTGTTTATTACGCTTCACAATCTTATCATCGATAGACTTCTCTAAAACCTTAGCGGCTTTATAAGGGATCTCATTCAATGAATAGAAGTTAGACAAAACTTTATAATCAACTTCAGTTTCAAAATAACCGTTTTTGTAAGCTACTTCCATCGTCGCAAGACCAGTTTTGTAGTCTTCCGTCTGAAGGTAGTATTTACCTAAACTTACCCATGCTTTTTTATCATCTGGCCAAATACGAACAATTTCTTCACCAATTTTAACCATATTTTTATAGTCTTTAAGTTCAAAATAAGAACCTAATTTTAATTGGTAAGGGCCTTTGTTAGGCTCTTTTTGAAGTTTAATTGCTTTATCTGCAGGTGCAAAAACATCTTTGAACTTTTGTAACTGGTAATTAGCTTGGGCTATACGAGTATAAACCGTTGCATCTTCTTCACCAGTAAAGTCCATCCATGCAACATAAGCATTTTTGGCTTTTTCATACTGCTCAGTACCAGCATACATATCGCCTAATGTTTTTAAACTTTGTTCTTGATCTGCAAAGTTCAAAACATCAGGGGCAACAGCTAATTGTAAGTAACTAATCGCAGTCTTGTACTGCTCTTTCTGTGCATACATGCTACCTAAATAGCGATTAACTGTTGCTTTATCGAAATCATCTGATGCATCAATTTCTTTAAGTAAAGCAATTGCTTCGTCTAGCTTTTCTTCGTTATATAAGTCAAACGCTTTTATAACTTTTTTACCAGTGCGCTCACCCATGATTCTAGTTTTTGCTTTCTTCCGCGCTTCAATTTTCGCGGGATCTGGCGCTGCTAGAACCGGTGCAGTAAATACTGCACCCGAGAAAGACATAAGTACCGCAAGTGCTGTTACTTTAGATAAATTTCTCATTACTTGCCTCCTTAATTGCCTTGGTTAATTTTAAAGTCTAGCTGAACTTGTAAGCCAACTTGCTTTTGTGGCTTACCGTCAATAATTTTAGGACGGTATTTCCACTTGCTCAAGGCGCGTTTAGCTTCTCTATCGAAAATACGTTTAGGGTCTGCGTCGATTACTTCAACATCAGTAACCCCACCCAATTCATCGATTGAGAATGAAAGTTGTACCCAACCTTCTTTGCCATCACGTGCTGCTTGTGTTGGATATTTTGGTTCAATACGAACGATTGGTGTCGCATCACCGTCTCGTCCGAATGCCCCTGGACCACTTAGACCACCTGCCGAACTTCCCACATTAATGCTTGGCATGTTAAATGACATAGCACCTGGATTTGGGTTGTTGTTTTCCGGCTGTGGCGGCTGCGGTTTAGGCGGCTGCTTTGGCGGTGGAGGCGGCGGAGGCGGTACTCGCTTCCGTTCCTGCACCTTAGATTCAGGCGGATTCGTCATAATTTCGACTATGATCTGCTCTTTTTGTTCCGTATTACGGTCAGCCCCACCAGAGATGAGGAAGGCCATGAAGTAGAACAAGCCGAAAGTAACTGCCCCACCTGCAATCAGTGAAAACAGAAAACGAATCATTACTGATCTCCAGCTATTGAAATTCTCAGGTTGTCGCCCGTCGCTTTGATCTGGTCCATAACTTTAACCACTACGCCGTGTTTTGCATCTTTGTCAGCTTGCAAAATTACAACTTCAGTAGGTTGTTCTGCTAATAAACTTTCAATTTTTGCTGAAACACGTTCAACATCAACTTGCTGTTTATCAATCCAGATTTCGCCGTTGTCACGAATTGCAATAAAAATGTTAGCATTTTTTTGCTTCGTAGCTTGGGCCGCTTTTGGTTTATTGACCTCGATACCAGCCTCTTTAACGAACGATGTAGTTACGATAAAGAAAATAAGCATGATAAATACGATGTCAAGCATCGGTGTCATATCTACCGTTGCATCTTCTTCTTCACGAAAACGTTGTTTACGTGCCATATTTAATTCTCTCTCTAGTGATGAGGCATACTATCAACAAGCTTGGCTTTCACCATTCTCGCTCTTGCCTCAAGGCGTGAGCTAAAGAATACTCCAGATAATGCCGCAACCATTCCAGCCATTGTTGGGATTGTTGCCATTGAAATACCTGATGCCATTAAACGTGCATTACCTGTACCTTGGCTTGCCATGGTTTCAAAAACCGCGATCATGCCTGTTACTGTACCAAGTAAGCCAATTAAAGGACAAACAGCTACTAATGTTTTAATCAACAACATACGCTGATCTAATTTTTCAGACGCTTCAGAAATCCATGCTTCACGGATTCTGTGTGCGTACCAAGACGTAGTGTCTTGGCGGGCATCCCACTTTGCTACAATTTCCGACGATAAACGAGGAAATTCTGCAAGTAAGAACCAATAGCGCTCAATCATTAAAACCCACATAAGAAAGAGTGCTATCGCGACCACGTATAAAACCTGGCCGCCTGTGCCAACAAAATCCCTGATAGATTCCCAGATCTCCATCAGGACTAGCATTAGGCTTTCTCCTTCTCCGCGTGAGTAGCAATAATACCTGCGCTTTGCTCATCAAGGATGTGTAATACCGACTTACTACGACCCGCAACAACAGCGTGAAGAAGAATAAGTGGTAGTGCAGCAATTAGACCTAGCGCAGTAGTTACAAGTGCTAGAGAGATGTTACCTGCCATGATCTTCGGATCACCTGTACCGAACAATGTGATTGTTTGGAACGTTAAGATCATACCGATTACCGTACCTAGTAGACCAAGTAACGGGGCGATTGCAGCAAGGATTTTAATGATATTGATACCAGCTTCAATGCGTGGCGTTTCACGAAGAATCGCTTCATCAAGTTTAAGCTCAAGGTTTTCAACATCTTGCGATTTATTGTCATGATACACTTTAAGAATACGACCCAGTGGGTTATTTGTATTCGGTGTAGACACGTTTTTAAGCTGGCTATTAATCTTACTACGAGTAAGTGTAAGGTCAATAAAGCGTACTAGTGTGATTAAGATACCTAAACCTAATAACGCAGTAATGATGTAACCAACTACGCCACCTTGGTGGAAGTATTCATCAAGTGTCGCTTTTTGTGTATTGATACGTAAGATAGCACCACGAGTCGGATCCACGTATACACCAGCATAGTTATCAGAAGACGTATTTTCTAAGTCTTTAATACCAGCAAGGATGTAACCATCAGGCTGTTTACCTAAAGGCTGAATTGATTTAGTTTCAGGCGAATAGATTAAGTAGCCATCGTCTGTTACTAAGTTGAAGTTACCGATACGTGTTACTTTCTTAACTGTCGCGTTACCGTCAAGACCTGCAACTTCAGTTTCGAATGTTGAAACTTTAGCTGACTCAGTCATTTCAGTTTGTAGTGAAATCCAAAGCTCTTCAAGTTCACGAACTGTTGGTAGTTCTTTAGCAGCAGCTAATGAACGTAAGATTTCAGCACGGCCAGGTTTTTCAGCAGAAACAAGTGATGCTTCGATTGAACCAATTGCATCTTGCGCAGCACGACGTACAACACCAAACATTTCACCCAACGTACCTTGTGCGCTTTGAAGAGCAGCCTCTTTCTCAGCTAAAGTATTTTCGTTTTGTGCATATTCTTTAGTTAAACGATCGCCACGAGCTTTTTCAGCAGCTAATTGGCTTTTTGCTTTATTAAGTAACGCTTGCTTATCAGCACGATCTGATAAGAATTCTTGCTCACGTTGCTTATTGATTTTGCCTTCAGATATACGCTCTTGCTTTACTTGCTCAAGAATTTTATCTAAAGCAGTGGTATTTGCATGTGCATTAAGCGCGGTACCTGCAGAAACAGATAGTACTGCTGCAACAGCAAAACCTTTAAATAGTTTCTTCATTATTGATTACTCCGCGCCAAAGATTGGTAGTTTAACAAGTTCTAATGTCGCTTGCTTACGCGCCATACGAATAACTTCTTTAACAGGTTTTAGGTATTCATCACCTAATTCTTTCCACTGTTTAGTATTGTTATCCCATACCCATGCGTGCTTTAAGTCAAACGATTGAGCAACGTAAGTGATACGACCAAGTTGGCCGAAATCAACGTTAATGCTCTTGCCATCAACTTCTAAAGTACCTTGTGAAGCAGCTACTAAAGAGCTATATGCAGCTTCGATAGTGTACGCTTCTAACACTTGACGGAACTTCTCTGAAGTAGTAACAGAAGAAGAAACCATTGTTTCACGTAATCTTTCAACACGCGCCAAACGATTGTCACTGTTAAACGGAACGTCCGCTTTGATGAATTGCTCGAGCGTATCGATCATGCGATACATCAAAGGCACAACGTTTTGTTTTGTGTTGTCGATCGTAGCGATTTGACGGTCAAACGATTCAATTGACGCGTTTTGGTCAGCGACCAAACGGGCAACGTGATCGTTGTATACTTTTAATAGCTCAGATTCATCAACAACGCTACGGTACTCAGCTAATAGCTCTTGAGTTTGACCATATACATTGTCAATTTTAGTTTGAGACTTAACCGCAGCCGTTTGAATTTGTAGACCTGCTTTTTGCACGTCATTCAAAGGATCTGCAATCACATTGCTGCTTGCGAATGCAAAAGCGCCAACCAACGCAGTTGCTACAAGACTCTTTCTGATTTTAACAGACATAGTTCCCAACCAATTAAGTAATGTTACTTTTATAATTTAATTACCTCCCGAAGGAGACAACCCTGATATCTTTTAATAGATATCAACCCTCCAATAATGCTAAATGCAATGCACGCTGTCAACTTGATGTTTGGAATTAACCATAAATAAATTAATTCAATCATTGCAAACTAAAACACAAAAAACAAAGGATTAACATAAATGTAACAGAGGTGGATTTTCATATAGGATGAAAGCCGCTTACTAACAACAGTTTTACCTCCCTTAATGAAAGAGAAAACATTAATGTAACATTTTATGTGTAATCAAGCAGGGTTAAAAAAAGTTCATAATAATTTCGAATAAGCGTAATCATTCAGTAAAAAAGCCTTTTTATGCAGCAATAACCTAGGTGTTTCGTACAAAAAACAAGCACCCGACCTTTAAAAGAAAACGTAGCCGCAATTTTACAAACAGAAGTTATATTTGTTTTTTATCTACAAGACTTAAAGGCGCACTGTAAATGTTACCAATATATTCGAAATAATAACGCTATATACCCAATTTCTTTTATACCGATTACTAACCGTGCCAAACTTGTCTATGAACAATCAGAGGTAAAATAGCATTATCTAATTAAATACTAATTTATACCAATCGTGTTAAGTTACTGACCATTTATAGCGACATATAAATACAGTGATAACAAGGCGTAACTTTTGACATGTAGTTGTTCTACTTGAAAAAATTATAACGCAGTTAGCGCTTTATTTAGCTCGCTAGAATGGTTAAATATTTAAGTCGATTGGTATTAATTAAAAACATCATCGTTATTGGTGTTGAGTAGCTGACTAACTGTATACAGTTGGTATAAAAAGTTTATTGAGGGACGCAAGGATGTACACCGCTTGTATTGAGCAGCATTTGGTCTAGTGAAATAGCATTCAGAATTTAGTGTATATTTATTGAATTTAAAAAGTAGCGGTAGAAAGTTTATTTTAAAAAAGAATTTGATGAGGGGGAAATTATGGTGAAACAGAGTCCTGTTTCACCAAGTTGAACCTAGGTTCACATAATAAAAATTATGCTAATTCTACGTTCTCAGCTTCAGGGCCTTTTTGGCCTTGCTTGATGCCGAAAGACACTTGTTGGCCTTCGCTTAGAGTGCGAAAACCTGAGCCTGTAATAGCGCTGAAATGTACGAATACGTCAGGACCATTTTCTTGTTCAATAAAACCGAAACCTTTAGCTTCGTTGAAGAACTTAACTTTACCAGTAACCGTGTTTGACATACCAAATTTTCCTGTAAGTCAATAATTAAAATTCAGCCAGATTGGCTATATCCTCCCTGAGTGAATGCCCAATAAATCGCTGGGATAAAGTACAGGAAGAAGTAATAACCATTAACCGGAAACCTTACACGCCGCACATTAACCAAAAAATTCAATACGCAAAAACTCAAAGCAAGTTAAGGTTAACACAATATAATTGTTTTAGCTCTATTAATTCAGAATTATTTTAATGCTTTTAACATCAACTCAATAAAACTGTTCAAGTGATTAATTTTAATACAAAAAGCACACCTTTCTCAGCTGTGCTTTACTTACTCTATGGTTATTTGATCAGCCAATCAATTGTACTTTCGGCTTTAATTGGCACCACGTGATCATTTCCTAATGGGTAACTTGCTGGCACTGTCCATGGTTGCTTTATAAGGGTAACAGTATCTGCATTACGTGCTAAACCATAAAAGTCTGGACCAAAATGACTTGCAAAGCCTTCAAGCTTATCAAGCGCTCCGGCCTCCTCAAATGCTTCAGCGTATAACTCAAGTGCAGCATGAGCGGTGTATGCACCGGCACATCCACATGCGGCTTCTTTTTTATCTTTATAATGCGGCGCCGAATCTGTACCTAAGAAAAACTTAGCACTGCCACTGATCGCAGCACTAATAAGTGCTTGTTGGTGTGTATTACGCTTTAATATTGGTAAACAGTAGTAATGTGGGCGGATCCCTCCCGCTAACATATGATTACGGTTATACAATAAATGATGTGCAGTAATGGTTGCAGCCACATTATCAGAGGCATTATTTACAAAATCAACGGCATCTTTAGTGGTGATGTGTTCAAGCACAATTTTTAAATCTGGGAAGTCTTGTACAACATCCACTAAAATAGTTTCTAAGAATACTTTTTCACGATCAAATATATCAATCGATGAATCTGTCACTTCACCATGGATCAGCAATAACATACCGACTTCTTGCATGGCTTTTAATGCTGGGTAAATCTTTTTAATTGATGTTACACCAGAATCAGAATTTGTTGTCGCACCTGCTGGATACACTTTAGCAGCAACAATTTTACCAGTTGCATGTGCTTTTTTAATCTCATCCGCGCTCGTATTATCTGTTAGATAAAGCACCATTAATGGCTCAAAATTTCCTTGTGGCCCGGCCGCCATAATACGGTCGCGATACGCTAAAGCAGTTTCAGTACAGGTTGCCGGAGGAACTAAGTTTGGCATAATAATAGCGCGTCCCATATAGCGGCTAATATCACGCACTGTATCTTTTAGTTGATCCCCATCACGTAAATGAACATGCCAGTCATCTGGACGAGTGATAGTTAACGTTGACTGAGTGTCGAAGGCTTGCTTTGTCATTACTTGTTTCCTCGGCTGAATTTAGTTGATCATATGCATATGCCCTATCTGAGTAAAGATTTTATTGCGGTTTTTCCTGATGCTTTTTATCAACAGATAGAATGAAAACACTGGTTCATCAATCGTTTGGCGTGCGTTTACCTTTACAAACATACCTCGTTAATTTTATTTATTCTTTGTCTAAACGTTAACATTCCGTTAATCTATAAGTATATCAATGACACAAAACGGTATATTCACGCGTGGCATATGCAGAATAAAGTAGACTTATCTTCAGCGCTTGATGCAAAAACCGAGCAACTGAGTATTATTAATCAGTTTTCTTCAAGCTTATTACAGTTAGATAAACTCGATGAATTATTCGACTACGTGACCACTGAAGTAGTTAAGCGGTTAGGCTTTGTCGATTGTGTTATTTATATTGCCGATGAAAGTGCTACAACCTTACATGAAGTCGCATCAATGGGAGTGTCACCTGCAGATAGTAACTATGCCGTAGAACGAAAAACTATCGCATTTAATCAAGGCATTACTGGTTATGTTGCTTCTACAAGTCGCGCTGTTATCATTGGTGATGTCAGTACTGATAGCCGTTATATCGCAGATGTACGCCCTGCAATGTCTGAACTATGTGTACCATTAGTTTATAAGCAGCAGGTTTTAGGAGTTATAGACTGCGAGCACCCGGTACGTAACTATTTTAGTGATGCCCATCTTGAAATTTTAACCACCGTTGCGCATTTACTCAGTGCCAAAATAAATCAGGTCAATACTGTTGAGAACTTGCAACAAACGGTGAGTAAATTAAATGCTGCACAAAAGCTAGAAGGAACGCTCTTACAAATAGCAAATTTAACCTATCAAGCCAATGACTTAGATACTTTTTTAGAAGCATTGCATGGCATTATGACCAACTTGCTACGCGCTGATAACTTTTTGGTAGGGCTATACAACAAAAATATCGATATTCTCGATATTGTTTACATTGTCGAGGAAGGAGTACGTTCAAATGCTCATAAAAAAATATCAAAAGAGCAACTAAAACATACCGCATCCTATTACCTTTTAAATTCCGAACAGCCATTACTATTAAATAAAAAAGAATATCAACAACATATAAATGATGGCCATTTTAAAATGGTAGGCCGCCAGTCAGAATCTTGGCTTGGTGTTCCATTTAAAGTAAGCGAACATATAAGTGGTGTGATCGTAGTACAAAGTTACGATAAAACTCACCATTATAATGATCATGACCTCGCTCTACTGACGTATGTCAGCCGCCAAATTAGTATGGCTATCGACAGACAACTATCTCGCCAAGCACTTGAACATCGCGCTTTGCATGATGAATTAACTGGGCTTGCTAATCGCTCTTTACTGATTGACCGCATTAAGCACGGCATCTTACGGCTAACTCGAACACCCAAAGGGCGATATCATGCGTTGCTGTATCTAGATTTCGACCGCTTCAAAAGCATCAATGACTCTTTAGGGCATGAAGTGGGCGATCACTTTTTAATCGCCATTTGTAAGTTAATTAAAGGCACAATTCGAAATACCGATACATTCGCACGACTCGGTGGTGACGAGTTTGCTATTTTTATGGAAAACATCACTCATAAAAACCAAGTTAATGATGCATTAAAGCGGATTAAAAAAGTACTCGCTAAACCACTTAATATTGATGGCCATTTACTGCAAGCTTCTACTAGTATTGGCGTTGCATTTTGCGAAAACGAAAATGATAAAGCCTATCAGTTATTACAGCATGCAGATGCTGCAATGTACGAAGCTAAATCAACAGGCCGTGGCCAAGTCAGATTTTTTAATAACACCATGCGTAAAAAGCTTAAAAGTCACGCAGATATAGAAAATGATCTACAACATGGCATTGAGCATCATGAATTTGAGTTATATTATCAGCCGATCTTTGCTATACAGCAATGTAACGTTGTAGGTTTTGAAGCACTCGTTCGTTGGCACCACCCACGCAAAGGCTTTGTTTCACCTAATGATTTTATTTCAATAGCAGAAAACACTGGGCAAATAATTAATCTCGACCTGCATTTATTAGATCTGGCAGGAAAACAAATAGCTGCTTGGCAACAACAAGGTAAACGTTTCTTGCGTGTGACGGTGAATGTTTCCTCACGACACTTTGCAAGTGTAGACTTTATCTCGCAAATTCATGCTATTTATAATAAATATGAGCTAGCATTAGGCTCCTTATGTTTAGAGATCACCGAATCAGGTTTGATCGAAAACTTAGAATTAGCAACCAAGATAATTGAAGGGTTAGCGCCATTAAAAGTAAAGTTATGTTTAGATGATTTTGGCACCGGATACTCTTCTTTGGGTTACTTACACCAACTGCCAATTCATGTGCTAAAAATTGATAAGAGCTTTATTGACCGTCTTAAAGACACCGCCACGCCATTAGTTGATGCCATTTTGTCATTGGCATCATCACTTAAGTTAGATGTTGTAGCCGAAGGAATTGAAACGCAAGAGCAACTCGCCATATTGCAAAAAACTCAATGTGATTTTGGCCAAGGCTTCTTAAAAGCCAAACCCCTGCCCGCCGCTCAAGCAATTTTATTGATTGATAAACCACTTTAAAACAACCATAAAAAAGCCCTGATTAATCAGGGCTTCTTGCAAATAAAAAACAGGCAGAATCAGCCAACCAACCAATGTGCCATCAGAGCAATAACGGGTAACGTGATCAAGGTTCTGAGAATAAATATTACAAACAATTCAAATATATTTACCGGGATTTTACTACCCAATAAAAGCGCGCCCACTTCTGACATGTAAATTAACTGGGTTACACTCATTGCCGCAATAATAAAGCGAGTAACATCACTTTCAATCGTGCCAGCAGCTAAGATTGATGGAATAAACATATCCGCAAAGCCAACCATGATCGTTTGCGCGGCAGCTTCTGCTTCTGGTATTTGTAATAACTCTAAAAATGGGATGAACGGTTTACCTAAATAAGCAAATATCGGCGTATATTCAGCAATAATTAATGCGAATGTGCCCACAGCCATCACTACAGGTAATACTGCAAACACCATATCCAATGCGTTGTGAATGCCTTCTTTCATTGTACCTGCAAAGCCCGGTGAGTTTTTAGCTTTGTGCAGCGCGACATGTAGGGCATGTTTAAACACATTTTTGCCATGCGGCACGCGCTCTTTGTGCTGATCAGGCTGACTACCATCAATATATATATCTTTCTTAAAGCTCAATGGCGGTATGCGTGGCACGATCAGCGCAGCAACAACTCCCGCTAAACAAACCGTTAAATAAAATGGGGCAAATAATTTTTCTAGTCCTACTTGGCCTAATACCACCAAACAAAACGTAATTGATACCGCAGAGAATGTAGTACCGATAATCGCAGCTTCACGCTGAGTGTAATGCTTTTCTTCATATTGGCGCGCGGTCATTAAAATACCCACACTGCCATCGCCTAACCAAGAGGTTGCACAATCAACAGCACTTCGTCCTGGCACGCCAAATAACGGGCGCATTACTCTAGTTAATAACGTGCCTACTAGCTCCAGCAAACCAAAATTTAACAATAAAGGCAGTAATAAGCCCGCTAAAATAAACACCGAAAATAGCACTGGTAATAAATCTTTTAGCACTAAGCCACCGGTACTTCCTGATGTAATACCATCGAAAAGCGGAATTAAAAACTCTGGTAATGTCGATTTAAAATCCGGATTATTAATGCTTAAAACCGTTAAGATAATAAACGCCATACCAAATAAACGGATCACTAGCCAAAGCCAATGCACATCAAAAAGATGCTTTAAAATAGTAGATTTCATTAATACCGCAGGCTTAAAAACCTTGAATATCAATGATAAAACACCTGTAGTACAAATAATTAATGTAATCAACGTATCGGCATACGATGTAATATGAGCTTGCACCGCTTTTGCCATAACAGCGATAGGAATAGTCATTGCCCCGTCCATTGGCACTGGAGTCATGAATAAGAGAACCCCAATCAGAGACGGAACTAAAAAATTAAACCATATCTTAAAGTCAAACTGCGGGTGAGAGGAAGTTAGATTAGACATTGTTTTCAACCTGTAAAAACCACAAAAAGAGCAAAAGCTCTTTTTGTGGTGTTATTATTATTTATTATTAAATTTTAATACCGCGTTGACGCAAAGCACTTTCTAACGCTTGTTGTAAGTCATTCATCGTACCAGGCTCTAACGTTGTGCCTTCATCGTCCATCCACGTTAAGCTAGTACCACCTTCTTTGGTGCGACTGACTAAAATTTGATATTGGCCATTTTCAATCGGTAATTCAGCAAGCTCTTCACCCCAAATTGAATCCCAAACACTTGATTCAGGTTTGTTGTAATCAGCTGTGATCAAACCACGATCTTGGTCAATTTCAACAATCGTAAACGACAAGCGCTCAAGGAACCCTGAGAAACGATCAAATATTAATGAGTAATCCTGTTCCGTTACCAGCGCCGCATTACCTTTATTGTCAAAGCCCATTTCCAACGAAATAATGCCTTGTTGTTTGCGAATTTCAACTTCAAGTTGACGATAACGATAATCAAATTCAGCCACAACTTGATTTAGTGCACGCACTTCTAGTTGCTGTTGCAAAATTGGCGTCAATGGCACATCTTTACTATTGTATTCCGCTAGCTTAGCGCTTAACGAAGCAGTACGCTGATGTGACTTCTCTTCAATAGTAAAAATAAAACGTTGCTCAGATACAGCGGTATCGCTATTCCACAACCAACCTTCCTCGGGTTTGATAATCGCATACCAGTCAGTTTCAATCGAACCTAATGACTTATCTTGTTTGATTGCCTTTGTTTGATGCTCAGTTAACACAGCGTGTACTGAATCCCAAATAAACTCATCTAAATTTGCAATACCATCGTTTTTATCAAAATAAACGCGTGCTTGTTTATCACCTTCTTCAACCCAACTGCCTTTTGCCACAGTTAATACTTGTGCTGGGGGACGATAGTTTGTTGAATCCGGATCATTATTATATTCTGCCACATCCATTTTATAAATGGGGTCTAAAGCTGGCTGAGCCAATTGTCCTGGCACTTGTACCGGCTCACTGGCACGGTAATTACGTTTTTGATGCGCTTCGTCAGTGAACACACCACATCCTGACAAGCTAACCAATACGCTTACAGCAAGCGCTTTTGGGATCCAATACTGCACAGATAATTCTCCTTAGCATACCCTTAATTGTTTTAACAAATATATGAGTGGGTTATGCCGATTTGGTTCAGTGTAAAGCCAATATTAACTTTACGTATCTTGTTTTTATGCAAACCCCGTTACTTTAGGGCACGGCTAAACGTAAATGTAAGCCAGTCTATATGCAAAATTTTAACTATGGTACTTTCCCATGCCACTAAAAACAAGAAACACCGTGCTTTAATAACAGCTTAATTATCTCGGCCTGTAGTTTAGCGATTGTTTTGTGTTAAACTTCGCCGCCGTGTGGTGGTAATTGCCGGCTCAGCTTACTCTGATTGTTATTAATAATATAACCTAGGTACTTGAATTCATGACTGCTTTTTCAAATCATCAGATCGTTTTAACTGCTATTGGCGATGATCGCCCTGGTATTGTCAGTGAATTAACCCAATTAGTCAGTGACTGTCACTGTAATATTATTGATAGTCGCATTGCCATCTTAGGCAATGAATTTACATTTATTATGCTGTTATCAGGTGATATGTCGGCAATCAGCCGCATTGAACACACCCTGCCCCTCAAAGGCATGGAGCTGGGCTTACTCACTATGATGAAGCGGACAGCCAGTCATACTCAAAGTGAATTTTGTGCCGGCTACACCCTCGAATATACAGGTATCGACACACCAGGCACGTTAAGTAAAGTTACCCGCTTTTTTGCCGACAACCACATTAGTATTTGTTCTTTAAAGTCAGATACCTATGACGAAGAAAAAGATACAAAAATGCGCTGTGAACTGGAGTTTAACATTCCTGTTGAGGTTGACATTGATACGTTTAAAGTCCAATTTGAAGATCTGTCGCGTACTCTAAACGTAGATTACATATTTCGACGCATTCGCTAAGGAGCAAAGCATGAACACAATTAATCCATTACAAGCCGGTGACAAAGCACCCGCTTTTAGCCTACAAAATCAAGATGACGAAACAATCGTCCTTGCAGAGCTATTAAAAGAGCAGCAAGTATTAGTGTACTTTTATCCAAAAGCATCAACACCTGGTTGCACCGTGCAAGCTGAAAACTTACGTGATGAAAAAGCCGTGTTAGCACAGCTAAATACCCGCGTGGTTGGTATCAGCCCTGATCCGGTAAAAAAATTAAAGAACTTTGAAACCAAAAAAGAATTAAACTTTGACCTACTTTCAGACGAAGATCACGCGATTGCAGAAGCATTCGGCGTATGGGGCTACAAAAAGTTTATGGGTAAAGAGTACGACGGTATTCACCGTTTAAGCTTCTTGATCGGCCAAGACGGAACAATAAAGCACTTTTTCGATAAATTTAAAACCAAAGACCATCATCAAGTGGTGCTGGATTATTTGACTAAATAATCGGTGCTAGGTGCTAGGTGCTAGGTGCTAGGTGCTAGGTGCTAGGT
>NZ_JACJEE010000025.1:0-66806 GCF_014163915.1 Pseudoalteromonas sp. SR41-8 | reverse complement strand
AACATTTTCAACATTTTCAACATTTTCAACATTTTCAACATTTTCAACAATTACAGACGCCTCCCTTTGAACTTCTGCTGGCTCATTTTTGGCTACTGACGAATTGCTGTCAAGGGGGTTTACAGTCGAGTTTTGCGTCTCTAATGTAGATTTTATTTTATTATCAACATGTGTTTTTGGTGCAACCACTACAGGTGCTGGTTGCGCTTGAGACGCTGCTGGAGGTGGGTTACTGCAGTTGTTTTTATAATCTTTTGCCGCATTTCGATAACTACGGCTACTTGTATTATCGCTGTATTGCTGCATTTGTTGTTTATACAAAATGCACATAGCTTCACTGTATTTAGCAAAGCTATTGAAACTAAAAGTAAATAAAATAAATAAGCAAAGTCGTAATACGTGAGCCATCATAAATCTATTAAACAAAATAACACAATAAACCCAGTTTAATAGTTGTGCGCAAATTTATCTAGCAGTGTGTTTTGCTAATCAATTACCATCAAGGTACGGTATTCATCGTAAGCAAATTGATCTGTCATGCCGCTGATATAATCTTGAATAAATCGACAGCGATAATAAAACTCATAAGCGAGTACATGATCAGGTTCTGCTTGCATCGCTTCAATGGCTTGTAAATAGCTATTTAAATGCTTTTTCGAAAGCTTTTTGAGTAACCGTGTTTCAATTAAGAAACGACCATCCCCTTTGATCACCCGTTTAAAGTCATCATGACTTAGCAGTAGTAGTGGCTTATAACAATCAAGTAATCCATTGATAATTCGATAGCCTTGTAATTCAAGTTTACCGACTTCCTTATGTGAAAACACATACTCAAACGCCACTTGTTTCAAAGTGGTGGTTATAGCGTGTAAATGACTGCGGTCTTCTAACAAGGCCTGATTAAAATCACCATGATAAACCGCTTCAATATTATCTATAAAACGTTTGGCCGCATAATTAACCAGAGGGTGGAGTAGAGTTACCCGTAAATAAATAAAAAACTCGCTATTAAAGTTATAAGGTTGCTGAGCGGCCTTATCGAGGGCATAGTTAACTGCTTTTTCAACCACGTGCTGATGTTCTGCATCGTCAATAGTAAGATTAGTTAACACTTTTTGATAATGCTGTTTGAGTTTATCGCATAATAACTCAACAGTGATGATGCCCTTTTCTACGGCATCTTCAATATCAGCTAAGCAATATGAAATATCATCCGCCGCTTCCATTATATAACTGGCGGGGTGGCGACATTGTGGCTCTATCAATAGCTCTTTTTGCAATCTTTCAACAAAGTTTTTTTCACTGTAGTAAAAGCCTACTTTTTTCATCAAATAATTTTTAGTTCGCGGTATATCTTCTTTAGCCATACTTGCCGGACGCGTGTATTTTAAAATACCAGCCGTTTGGCTATAGGTTAAATTAAGTGATAACAGTGAGTGTACAATACGGATACCTTGCGCATTACCTTCAAAGTTACAAATATCTTGTGCTAAATGTTTAAATATTAAGCCAATTCCCGTGTGTGGATCGGCGCAGCGCTGAGGGGTAAGCGTTGCTAAATTTGCGTTAAACCAGTGATTAATCGCAGCTTCACCAAAATGACCAAACGGTGGATTACCTATATCGTGCATCAAGCAGGCCATTTCAACCAGACTTTCTAGCGACCTCTCTAACCCTGTTAGGCCATATTCAGCTTGTTGTTTGGCCGTTAAATTCGCAAAGATGCGTTGCACTATAAAACGCCCAACCTGTTGTACTTCGAGGGAGTGAGTTAACCGCGAGCGTACCGCAGCATTGCGCTCCAACGGAAACACTTGCGTTTTTTGTTGTAAGCGGCGAATTGCAGCACTATTGATGATACGGCCACGATCGCTTTCTAACGCCATCTGTAAATTAGGGGTTGAGCGCAGCTCACGCGCTGACGTTATTTTTTTGCTGAAATCGATCATAGACGCTCCTTTTATTGTCTACTTTTAATCTAACAGCTTGTTTACTAAATTAATATCTATGACTGCTGTTCGCACATAAATTTATCTATTAATAATTATCACGGTCATAAAATAGCGGTACACTGCATATTAAACATAAGCATATCGTAACGTATTTGTTTATTTTCTGATTACCAATAACGCCCAACAAAGGTATTAATACAATGAAGCCTATTTTAAGTTTTCTGTTATTAGCATTGCTCATTTATGGCTCTTTTAGCCACGCTAAAGACGATAGAAACTCTGCTAATAATACCGTAGTACTTGTTTCTCTTGATGGATTCCGCTGGGATTACATCGAAAAACACGGTGCTGAAAATTTAGCCGCAATAGCTAAATCGGGAGTTCGCGCAACTAAAATGCGCCCGGTATATCCGACTAAAACATTTCCTAATCATATATCTATCATTACTGGTTTATTGCCAATTAATCATGGCGTAGTAGATAACCGCTTTTGCGATACACAAAGAAATGAATGCTATAGCATGGGAAAAGGGAAAGACGACAGCACATGGTTCAACGGCATTCCACTGTGGAATTTGGCGTCGATGCAGGGATTAAAATCAGCCGCTTATTTTTGGCCCGAATCAGATGCGCGATTTAATGGCATGCTGCCGAATTACTTTTACCATTATTCAAAACACAGTAATTATCAAAATCGTGTTGATCAAATTATTCAATGGCTAACATTGCCAGCAGCGCAGCGCCCGCAATTAGTTGTTAGTTATTTTTCACTGGTAGATAGTATGGGCCATGAATATGGGCCTGATGCGGAGCAAACCAAGCAAGCGGTAAAAGAAGTAGATGTATTAATGGGGCAATTACAGCAACGCCTCAATGAACTAGAGCAAAATGTTAACTTAGTGATTGTCTCCGATCATGGTATGAGTACGGTTGAGCCAAACCAAAGTATTGCTATCAGTAGCTTACCGAAAGACGACAAGTTTATGGTTAAAAATACCGGACCGAGAGTATTGATCTATGCTAATAAAGACACTACAAAAGCTGAGATCACAGCATATAAACAACACTTAACGAAAGCAGCAAAAGGGCGCTATACCGTACTAAGTGATGAACAACGTAAGCTTTATCACTATGCTAACAATGGCCGAACTGGTGATATTATTTTACAAACCACAGCACCAAGAAGTTTTGCTGATACCGGTAAAGTAAGCTATTTAGGTACCCATGGCTATGCTTATAGCGAAGATATGGCGGCAACCTTTATTGCCAATGGCCCAGCATTTAAAAATTCATTAGTAATCGATGAAGTAAATAACTTAGATGTTTACCCACTTATTGCCAAAGTACTGGGAATTAAAGTACTCAATGCAATCGATGGCGATGGCGCAACACTTTGGCCTGCTTTAAATTAAATAATAAAAAGAGCGCTAATGCGCTCAAAAGGGAAAAACTGTTCACTAAAAATAAACGCTATTTAAAGTTAGCAATACTGTCTTTAGTGGCATTTACTGTACGCCATGCAAACGATTCACTAGTTACACCGTAAGGAATACCATTAACACTCCAGTTCGGGTTAGAAAAATAATCATACTGCGTGGCACTACCAAATACATGAGGGTACGCCATAATACTGGCAAACTGATTTTGTACGCCATGGCCCATACCATCAACATAAACACCACCTGATGTATCACCTTGCTTACGAGAGTGTGCTAAGCCTTGATTGTGGCCTAATTCATGTACAAAGGTTGTTGCTCCACAATCTACCGCTGTAATACTGTACATACTGTTACTTACTGAGCTATATAAATTACCATTACTGCCATTGCCAACCCACGCAATACCACACGAAATTAGGTTACTGCCAGCACTTTGACCAGTACCAAGCACCGCAACCATATCTGCCCCCCAACTATTGCGTAAACCTTGAATATAACTACTGTTAGTGACTGAATTTAGCCAGCTGCTAGAAGGTGTAATTGCATGATTACCTAAGTTTTCGCTGCCTACTAAACGCAGTGAAATATCAATACCATTTTGGCTATAAACCTGATTACTAAAAGCAATATACTGGTTAATTTTAGTATTAATGTTTGCAGTGGCGGCCGCCGCTTGATCTGTATATAAAATCGCAATATCAATAGTCGCGGCGTGGCTAGTTGCAGTCATACCTAATGCACATAATGCAGCTAAAGTAGTTAGTCGTTTATTCATAGTAGTTCCTTGTCAGGTTGTGTTGTATTACTGTGTTAAAGTCTGCTCTGAAAAATTTCTATAAGTTATTACCTTCTGCTTTTGGTGCAAACGGATCCTCACCATTGCTTGGCTCTAATGTGGGTTGATTAGTGACTTGATGTTCCATGTGGTTTTTATAAAGATCTCGCTTTGCCGCAAGCCAACCATATTGCCCTTTACCTTCAAATACATAATTACCGCTTGGTGCAGTTAATTGGCCATATATAGCGTCTGCGCCAATAGTCATCACGGTGGTGTGAAATCGCCCATCAGCACCAAGCACTCGGCCAAAAATACTTTTATCACCATTGCTAGCAGCAATTACATTGGTAACCTCTGCGCTAAAGGTTTCAGCGGTTTGTGGAATAGCTAGATCAAAATTATCGCCTTGCTTTAGCTTTCTGAGCGCAACTAAGTCAAATTCTATATAAACCTCATTATGTAAATCTGTAGGCAAAAATCCTGAAGCTTTGAGAATCTGCTCTGCTTTCTCTGAGAGTCGATTAATAGCATCAAATTCATCATGTGTTTGATTTACAGCTACTTTAGGTTTAGCTAAAACTCTTGGTAACGATATATCTGGTGATGTTTTAGCCCCTAACTTAGGCGCTATAGTCGATAACTGAACGTCACTCGTAGGAACCGAATGGGTTACATTGCTTTCTTTGTAGATAACGAACTCATATAGCAAAAAAGCACTGATCGGAACGATAACAATAAATGCAATAGCCCTTTTCATTTGTCTCTCTTTTAGATCTAAAGGTTAATATATTGTTATTTTTACATCAGAGTAAATTAAATCGCAAGCATAAATTTGTTACCGAAAACAAAAACGAAACTTTCAATATTTATCATATTAATCTTACAGTTAATAAATTAAATATATAAAAGTTATGAATGAATAACTTTAATACTAAAAATACAACGCGTTAAGTTAACATTAACTTATCAATTATACCTTTTGTAGTTACATACTTTATTGCAATAAAAAAACACCTACTATTGATTAACCAAAATGAGATATGAAAAATAATATTATCGTGACGATAAAATTTATTTGTTTTACTGCACATCAGATGAACCTCATACTCCGCGTCTTTTGCCGCAGACTCTCATCATCATAAGTGACTGTGAACATCTATAACGTAGTGAGCCTATTTTTTCTGTGAGCTGCGGATCAATACTCAAGAGGAAATACCATGCGTGGCTGGATCATTTATAAAGACAGTGCTGGATTACTAAAACAAGAGACCTACGAAGTAGAGCGTTTACTGGCCGCAGCAAAAGAAGAAGGTATCGATTTACAAGTTTTCTCTCCCGATCAATTTGATTTAACTATCACCCGCGAAGATGGCAAAAGCATTCTAATTGACGGTGTAACCACAACTTTGCCTGACTTTGTTATTCCTCGCATGGGCGCCAGCACCACCTATTTTGCACTAGCAATTATTCGCCATCTCGAGCGACTAGGGGTGTACTGCGTTAATAGCTCACAATCAATTGAGACGGTAAAAGATAAACTGTTTGCACAGCAAATTTTAGCTGAGCGTAACTTACCTACACCAAATACTATGCTGGTAAAATTTCCAGTAAATATCGACTTAGTAGATAGGCAAATAGGCTTTCCAGTGGTGATTAAAACACTTTCAGGCTCGCAGGGCAGTGGCGTATTTTTATCAAAGTCAAAAAGCGAATTTGACGATTTAATGCAATTAATTGAAGCCGCCAACCCGCAAGCTAATATCATCTTGCAACAGTTTGTTAAATCTAGCCATGGTCGTGATTTGCGAGTACTCACTATTGGTGGCCGTGCTGTCGCATGTATGGAGCGAAACTCTGGCGGTAAAAACTTTAAAGCGAACGTGAGTGCAGGTGGCACTGGTAAACCGCACCCAATTACTCCAGAGATTGAATGGTTAGCTACACAAACAGCTAATGTACTCAATTTAGACGTTGCTGGTATTGATTTATTATTTGATGATAATCACTTTAAAATTTGCGAAGCAAATTCAAGCCCTGGATTTGAAGGCTTAGAAGCTGCACTGGGGATCAATGTGGCTCGTGAAATCTTGCATTTTATTCGCATTCGCTTGGGTATTTTTGACCGCCCAGAGAATTTAAGCTTAGCCTTGGATGAAGACAGTAAAGCAGCGATGGAACAGCCTACTCCAAGCCCCATATTAAGCGCTGTAGTACAGTAAAATTTTAGTCGTAAATAACGAGTATTGCTTTGTATACTAAGCTGTCATTGGTGACGTGTGAAAACTGTTACACCGTCGCCATTACAAATCTAACACTTTATCACTACCTCAGAACATCAATACTTTCTCCAACCAGTAAGACCTTAGTCATAAGTAACCTCGAAAGATAAACACGCCCTAGCATCAAAGTAATATTTGTGTATAAATAGAACGATTGAATTCAACGATTTAGGAACCACATGCAACTCTCAAATCAACTATTAAACCGTTTAACTGCGGGCTTAGTTGCGGTGATCATCGGTTTTACCAGCTCTATCGCACTTATTTACCAAGTCGTTATTGTGCTAGGTGGCACAGCGGAGCTCGTTGCAAGTTGGGTACTTATGTTAGGTCTTGCGATGGGTGTCACTTCAATTGGCTTATCGTACTACTATAAAATCCCAATTTTAATTGCCTGGTCAACAACCGGTGCCGCTTTACTCATTACCAGTGCCCAAGGTTATAGTTTAAATCAAGCTGTAGGCGCATTTATGTTCAGTGCTTTACTGGTATTTATATCAGGGATCACTGGCTGGTTTGAAAAAATAATGCAACGTATCCCGAGTCAAATTGCCTGTGCAATGCTTGGCGGTGTTTTAGTGACTTTTGGCATAGATGTATTTAACTTTATGGGTGAAAAACCATTGCTAATTGGTGCGATGGTGCTGGTTTATTTAGTCTGTAAGCGTTTAATGCCACGTTTTTCAATGCTTATGGTACTGATTGCTGGGTTTGTAATGGCTGGCGTTACAGGGCAAATAGATACCAGCAGTTGGCAATGGAAAATGAGCGAGTTTGCGTTTATCGCTCCTGAATTTAATTTACAAGCGATGATCAGCGTAGGTATTCCGCTTTATATCGTCACCATGACTTCACAAAACTTGCCAGGCATTGCAGTGTTAAAAGCACATAATTACCCTGCACCCGTCTCTGCAGCGCTCAATGTCACTGGTTTTAGTAATATCCTTATTGCCCCCTTTGGTGGCTATGCCATTAATTTAGCTGCTATTACTGCGGCAATTTGCATGAGTGAAGATGCCGACAGCGACCCTAAAAAGCGTTACTGGGCAAGTATCGCGGGCGGTGGTTTTTATATCCTGATGGCGATTGGAGCAGCGACTCTAGTGGGTTTAGTGGCAAGTTTGCCACAAGCACTTATTTTAGCCTTGGCGGGGATTGCTTTATTCACCACCATTGCCTCGAGCTTACAGCAAGCTTTGTCTGATAGTTACTACACTGAGGCGGCAATGATCACTTTTTTGGTCACCGCCTCTGATCTTACTTTATTTTCTATTGGCTCGGCATTTTGGGGGATATTGTTAGGCGCGCTGACTTTATGGTTGATCCCGCGAAAATAACACTCGCAATAAATCAGCTTAACGCATCGTTGAGTAGCGATTGTGTTAATTAGTGGTTTATAAACTCACGCCTAAAGTGATCATTATTTAAACACAGTTAGTATAACAAAGTAATAACCGCCCTAGTGCATAAGGAACTGACTAAGGCGGTTATTATATTAGTCGAAAGTATGATGACGGGTGACACTAAACCGATTAAGAATATGATGCATAATATACACCGCACATAAACTCACGATTATCGCAACCGATACAGACGAAAACCGATAAAGCGCACTGTAAACCAAGTCTTGCCCAGGTCCGAGAGACTGACCAAATAAAATTCCAAATGTGGTAATAACCCCAAATCCAACACCAGGAATACCGCCACCTAAAATATGATAACGGCTAAATATAAAAGTTAAAATCCACAAGATCAGCGCCGGAAAAATCAGAATATCGGTGTGATTATACAAAAACAGCTGCGATACTAACGCTAAATTACAACCAATTAATGTGCCAATTGCTCGTTGCCAGCCAGCCATGCCAGCGGCTTTCCAGCACAAAGGAAACAAAATTAAGATCGATGCCGCTTGTGCTGAAATTGAATCTTGTAAATCAAATACCTGAAAAATCACAAACGACAGTGTAGCAACCGTAGCGCACAACAGTACTTCGTGGCGAATACTCTCTTTTGCTTTTGTTGGCATCACCCGACCTTGGCGTGGTGCAACATCAGGAAATACAAAGTGCATTAATACCGCCGCTAACACGGTCACTACGACTGCTAAACCATTGCTGATGATCAACGGATAAATACTCGTGCCATTACCAACATAACTAGAAAAGTGCAGTTGAATAGATAAACTAACGACACTTAAAGCACCAAACAAAAAGTTAGCACCACAGCTCATTTGATAAAACAAAAATGCAAACGCTAAAAAGCACAGCAAGGTCATCGCCACTGGTAAATGAGAAAATAAACCCTGTACTATTAATACAAATAACCCACTAAATGCCGCGCTGGCAAAAAACTGACGAATGATATGTGCATTTAAAATCGGCACTAATCCTAATAACAACATAGGATAAACGGTGAAGAAAATACCATTTGGCCAATTCATCAATTTACATAAACTAAATCCCAACGCGCTGCCGCCAGCGATACGCAACGCTTGCCGAAGGCCATTCTGGTCTAGTTTTACAGGGACTGATGCAGACATAATAAAGCCTTATTAGTAAATGTAATGCAGTAAACTGATAAAGCGAATTTGCATGACACCAAACCATTGCCCAATTACTGACTCAGGCAGTAGCTGCACTGTTGCACGTGCACCACTAGGTAGTTTACTTAATAGCTGTGCTTGCTCTAAATCAATGTGAATACGTTGGCGCTGCGCATCACGAACCCAGCGATTACTGCTTTCAGTACTGCTTAATAAGCCATTAGCATTGAGCTGCCCATTACTTACGCCAGCTTCAAAAGAGCTCACTGTAGCTGCAAATACTTGGCCTGGCAGAGCATCAAACGTTACTTTTGCTTTGCTGCCCACTTTGATATTAACTAACGATTTTTCACGAAAATCAGCCACTAAATCAGCTTTATTGGCCACAATAGCTAACATCGGTTGACCTTTATTAGCAAATGTTCCGGTGCTTACTTGCAAGTTTGCGACTTTACCATCAGCATCAGCAGTCACTATGCTGTATGATAAATTGAGCTTCGCTTGTGCCAGTTGGTTTTGCGCGTGGCGTAATGCTAGGTTGTCTTCGCCTAATTGTCCACGCGCCAGTTTTGCCTCGGTTAACTGTGCTTCAATAGCTGCGACATTCGCTTGACTTGATTGATAATTAGCACTAATTGTTTCGTATTCTTGCTCCGAAATAGACCGTTTTTTCAATAACGATTCACTGCGATCAAATAACAACTGTTGCTCATGCAGCTTGGCATTTCCAGCAGCTAGCTGAGCCTGTATCGCTTTAACACTGCTATCTAAGCGCTGGTTTTGCAACTGCGCATCAGCATAAGCCAGTTGTGCTTGCTCTAGTGCTAATTTAAAAGGGGCTGCTTCTATTAAAAATAGCGCTTCACCCGCTTTAATCGCTTGATTATTATTCACCAATACTTGGTTCACGCGGCCACTTACTTGTGGCGTTACTTGTACTACAGGGTGATATACGCGCGCTTGCGGAGTAACCGGTAAAAACATATCGGCAACGACAAAGTAAGCGAACAATAAAATAAACCCAACTAATGATATTTTTACATAGCGGGCAAATTTCTGATCCGGTGTCATGAATTATTTCTCTCCAGAAAAGTGGCTAATACAACGTCGAGCATTGGCTTCCATTTGCACTAAACCATAGGCCATAGTATCAAGCTGCTGCGTTGTAAGTTCTGCATAAAGTTGTGTTTTAACTTCAGCCATAATGTCTCTAAGCGCATCTAATAATAGTAATCCTTGCTCAGTAAAATAGATTTTACGACTACGTTTATCATCGCTGTCAATGCGACGGACAATAATCGCTTGTTGCTCTAACTGTTTAACTGTTCGCGTTAGTGAAGGCATTTCAATCCCCAAACTGCTAGCCAGTTCTTGTTGTGTAACACCTTGTTTTAAATGATGGATATGGATCATCGCAGTCCAACGAGATTGTGTTAACCCTAAAGGCTCAACAGCGAGAGTAACGGCATCGCGACAGAGTCGAAAAACGCGCCCCATGCTACCGCATAAACTTAAATCTAAAGTTTCATGAAAAGGAGGTGATGAAATCATAATAGTACCTAGTTACTTAGCATGCTAACTAGTTTAACATTACTTAGCATGCTAAGTAAATATCGAAACGATTTAAAAAATAACGGCAAAGAGGGCTTTAAAAACGATTTAATATCACTGTGTTGAGCAAATTAGCGAATGATCCAATGGGGGAGGGGTTGTGAATCGAGCAATATCTGCGCATCGCGACCTTGTAGCATGGCCAGAGTTGCTAACATGCCTGCTTGTATACATTGCGGCGCAGCGACGGTAACAGAGCGCGGTGCATCAGTGATCGAACAGCCAGTGAGAGGGTTAAGAATATGGCTATAACGAATGCCGTCTTTTAATAAATAACGCTTAGCATCGCCACTGGTTGCCAGAGCGCCGCTGCGCAAAGACACCACCATAGTTTGTTGTTGTACAAAGCCCGGATGTTCAATGCCAATTTGCCAGGCTTGACCGTCACTACGCTCAGTGGTGACAGCTAAGTCGCCCCCTAAATTAACTAACGCTGCAACAGGGCTGTGTGCTTGGAGTAACTGAATGCATTTATCAACTGCATACTCTTTGCCAATCCCTCCAAAATCAAGCTCCATACCTTTAGGCAAGATAATACTGGACTGATCAAACACAATTTTGTTGAAACCGATATTAGACAATAATGCACTTATTTGTGCCGGAGTTGGCAGGTTGTCGGAACAATCAAAATGCCATACACGCCGTAAAATACCCGAGCTAATATCAAACAGCCCGTCGCTTAAATCAAAGCATAGCTTGGCAAAATTAAGTAAAGCATAGGTTTCGTCATCGATGGCAAGTGGCAGCCCTTGGCTTTGATTTATAGCAGAGCAAACACTTTGAGTATTGTAACGACTGTATTTCTGTTCAATACGCCACACTTCGTTTGCAACCAGCTGCCCAAGTTGCTCGCCAAGCTGCTGATCGACGCTATCGACTAACAATTCACAAGGGCTGGCCATAGCGTTAAATTTTACACTTAGTCCAGCGGCTTGCGGATGAATTGATATTGCTTGTGCAGCCACGTTAGTAACTTAACCTATAACTCGTTAGAATGAATAACTAAATTGTAGCACTACCGCATCCACACTTGGGAATAAATCAAGTGATGCCAGCGCACCAGGTTGCTCAAACCCATTATTGGTAGGCTGCTGAGTGTAATATTCAGCACGTACCGACATACTGTGGCCATTACTAAGCTTAGTACCGTATTCTAAACCCAGCGTGTAAGTATCCATTTCACCAATACGATAATCAGCACTAGCAAACTGCGGCAAAGGCGCTGCTGCATTTAAAAATGGCTGATAGAACTCTGCCCCCGATTGCTGATAGTAGCGAAAATGCGGTTCTAGGTAACTGTCGTCCCCCAGTAATAGACGCCAACGTGAATCAACCGTATGCGATGTTATCTCCCAGTCATCCCACATATAACGATATGAAAGGTCAACAATACTGTTGTCAAAATGGTATTTGGTTTGCCAATATAGGCTTTGCTTGGTACGTTCATCAGGGCGGTTCTCGTATTGATAATCTTGTGTTAAACCATCATTATTTACCACACTAAGCACTTTAAACGGATCCGTTTGGTAACCATCCACCATTGAATATGAATAGTTAAACTGCATTAGCATTCTACGGTTGATGATTTGCGTAACACCGACAAGTAAATCGGTGGTCGTTTTATCATCTTGATCTGTGCGTCGCGTACTGTTAAAAGTGTCGTCCCAAGCCGCACTTTCACTGTCACCAATTGGCATAGATGCAAATGCTTTCGGGATACCACCTTCGGGGGTAAAGGTATCGCTAAAATAACTGCCGCCCAACGACAAAGTAGTGTTCTTTTTATTAAAGTCGATGGCTAAGTTACCATTAACACCTAACGATAAATAATCATACTCTTTTGAAATATGCACGCCACCACTGACGGTATAATCCTGCGCCAAGGGTTGAGTCCACTGGGCATTAAGCTGTACACGCGTATCACGAAAGGTATCATCCAGCGGTGTTTCACCAGGCTGAATATCATACTGGCCATTGCCTGAAGGACGGGTAAATGTTTGTACATTCGGTTGTGCTACCGCGCCATTTGCTGAGGCACCCGTTAATGTATCTAAGGTTAGCCGTAAATTTAAAAAGTGCTCGTCAGCAAATTCTTTATTGGCGTTGATCATCGCCTCTGTTGCCATAACACGATCTGTTTCACCGTAATACAACACAGCGGTGTCAAACTGCCAATCTTTGTTTATTTGTGCCTCTGCAGGCGCTGTGCCTAGTAATGCGCAAGCAGCCAGCCCTAGTGCTGAAGCAATATTACTGGTTTGGTTCTTTTCGGTTTGTGAGTCGACTAGTTGCATCCGCAGCCTCCACCACCAAAGCTGCGTCCACCACTGGAGGCTTCTTTACTAAAGTAAATATGATCGTCAACCGCAGCATCTAATCCGCCACTGAGTGACATTTCATCTTTAGCTAATAGATCTCGTTGCCACGGTTCTACGCCAATACTGACACACCCAGTTGCAGATAGTATTAACATCGTTAGGAGACTATTTTTTATTAATTTTTTCATCATTACCTCTTAAGGCTGAACGGCTAATAACTGAGTTATTTCTTGCTCGTATTGCGCTTTTTTACTGTTCTTAAAGCCAATATGGCGATATTTTATTTTGCCATCACGGCCATACACATAACTACTTGGCATACCGAGTAAATCGAATTGTTTGCCTATTAGTGCATCAGGATCATAAATAATGGGAAAATCAGCAGGAGTGTGTGCTAAAAAATCAACCGCATCTTGATGCTCAACATCTAAGTTAACTGCCAACACCGTAAAGCCTTGCGATTGGTATTTTGTTTGCATTTCATTAAGCCAAGGAAAAGACTTACGACAAGGTGTACACCACGAAGCCCAAAAATCTAAAAATACCACTTGGCCTTTAAGCTCTGCTAACTTATCGGTTAGTTGTTGCTGACTGGAGATAACTGGCACAACGGTTTCTTTACTTAACACTGGCGCACTCGCCATAGCAGTAAAAAGTGCCGTCACAAGCATAAACCGTGATACAGACCGAGAAATAATCACCACTTTTTAAGCCCCTAAAAATACCTAGAAAAATAATTAGTTTAACAATAGCAGGCAATTCTTAAGAAATACTTAAGACAAGCCTAACTATAACTTTCGCTCAAAGCACACTATCTATCAGTGCAGCAGCAGGAACCTTAAACTAACCTATGAGAGAAAATTCGATTACAAATTTAATCGGGTATTAACTTAAAAAGGGGGAATTAGCAGTTAGCTTTGATGGCCAGCAAGCTGGCCTAAGTGTAGTAAAAATGGCCGTAAACTTTAGAAATTGAGTAAGTTTGCGGGTGAGTACTGATCAGTGAGTACTTTTGTATCGCTAGGCCAGTCTTTATTATCTTTGGTCGAAATCATCCCTTCGCTCACCGCTTTGATATCAACGCGGTAGGGGGCTAATAACGGGGTTAGCTTTTCTATTCGCTGTGCTAGCTGCACAGGACTTGGAAATTTATTAAAGCCAGCTAAAATAATTCGATTACTATTTTTCTCAGTGCTCACATTAATAAAGTCACCAAATACCGCTTCATAAGTGGCAGATTCATGCTCATAAAGTTTGCTTGATGAAAAGGTATTTGCCGCTACTACGCCACCATCAGCCAGTACACTTTTCACTTCCGCAAAAAACTCTTTAGTAAGTAAATGCTCAGGGATGTAATCACCATTAAATGCATCAAGAATAATCCAGTCATACTTGGCTTGTTGGATTGCTGCGCGTTTAATAAAAATACGCCCATCTTGTACTTTCGAAGTGACTTTATCGTTCTCTTTAAAAGCAAAATAATCACGCGCCACTTTTATAACTGCGGGATCAATTTCAACACTTTCAATCATGGCGTCAGGGTATAGCTCGCTGATCACATTTGATAAGGTGCCGCCGCCAAGCCCGATAATAAGTACATTTTTTGGATTGTCTATCAGTAGTAAACTGGCAAAAGTGAGTTTGGTATAATTAAACACTAGCTTTTGTGGGTTGCTTTTATATATGCAACTTTGACTGCTTTTACGGGCTTTTTCGTCAAACTTTAAACAGCGTAAATCGCCGGTCTCTTCAACTAAAATATTACGATAAAGCGACCGCTCTTGATGGATCACCTTAGCTTGGCTGCTAAACCCAATTAACAGTAAGGTCACGAGCAAATACTTAAACATTGTGTTTCTCCTTGTTAGCTAATTGATTTACGCCAATTGCCAATAAACCTAATAGCCCTAATGTCGTCGCGAAACCCAAAATAATGGTATTCACATCAAACGCTAGCACCATGTAAAACGAGGTAATAATAGTCCCTAAGGCACTGCCTAAGGTGCTGACAAAATACAAGCCGCCAGCGACTTGGCCGCTGTGCTCGCTATCGGTCACTAATAAACGCACAGAGTAAGGCGAAATCATGCCTAAAATAATAGTAGGGACAAAAAACAACGCTGTAGAGGCCAATAACGAGCCATAACGGCTGTCTTCTATGTGAGAAAAAATATACGCCATAATTGGCTGGGCAAATAATGCAATGGGCAGCACCATAATACTGGCAACTAAAAATATTAAACCGTATTTGGTTAACGAAGGCTGGCGAATTGAAAGCTTTCCTCCCAATAAATAGCCAAACGATAAGCTGAGCATAAACACAGTAATAATACTGCCCCAAATATGCACACTACTACCAAAAAAAGGCGCTAAAATTCGCCCGCCAAGTAGTTCTATTCCCATAATACTAAAGCCGCTACTAAAGGCTAAAAAATAAATTAAAGCATTGGTTTTTAAAGTCATGTAATTATCATTTTGTAACTTATTTGAAGCACTATACTAACGTGATGTAAACATAGCCGCCAGTGTAATAATTAATCGAGCCAACATAACTCACAGCTACTTTTATAAACCAAGACAGTCTCACTTTAGTTATGGGGCAACATAAAGTCAGCCATCAGAGAATAGGGATTAATTTCACTAGCCTGCAAAAGTATTAATGCGCAAATATGATGCATGTTGTTTAGTAACTGTTAACCCCCTTTACAGCCTTTATTAACTTTAAAATCACGACTCTTTTATATCATCTAGGCAAAGGCTCAATGAATAAGTAAAAAAGCAGTAAGGTTAAAACGCTGCACTTAAGCGCAGCGTTGATTACCTTTTAAAACTGATAACTTACGCGGGCAGAAAAGTTACGCCCGGGCTGGGTATATTGGCTAAAATCAGCCCCCTGAGATTGCCCTGCAATCAGTTCAAAGGGTACATATTTTTTATCTAGCAGGTTAATTACACCAATATTTAGCTGCCATGTTTGCCATTCATAACTTGCGTATAAATCCACAATACCGTAACCATATCCTTGCGTTGTTTTATCACCACTTGCATCTCGCACTACATCAGACTGTGATTTAGCAAAGCGCCATGCTGCGGTCCAATCAATATCGCCAAGTGCTGTTGTTAATTGTATTGAACCGTTTAATGGACTGATACTGGTTAACGGCTCGTCTGTTTCTTTGTTTTCGCCTTCAACATATGCAATATTTGCCTCAACTAAAACATTATCGCTTACATGCATCAACAAGCTCGCTTCAACACCGCTGATCTGTGTTTCACTAATATTTTGGTATTGGTAAAAAGTTTTATTTACATTCGGTATGAACGTTGGCTCAACAGCTGCAATTGCAACATCAATAAAGTCATCATAAGCGGCGTAAAATGCGCTTAAAGTAACGTTGATATCATTACCAGAAAAGCGCATGCCAAGCTCATATGAGTCGCTGCTTTCGGGTGCTAAATCTGCGTTTGGTAATATTTGATAAAATGGTTCAACACCATGGCTTTGATACGCTTGATCATGCGGGGGAATTTTAAAACCACGTACATATTGCCCATACCAAGATAAATTATCATTAACTTGATAAATCATCCCAAGTTTTGGTGAAAACGCAGATTCGGTAATGTCATCAAGCTCAGCATCGCTATAAAGCTCATCATCTTTAGCTGCTAATGAATAATAATCAAAGCGTACACCTGCAATCAAAGACCACGCGCTATTTGCAAATTTAATATTGTCTTGCATAAAAACGCCCACTAAAGAGGTATCAGCGCCAGGAAAAGCTTTTTGTTTTTGATCTGTAAAATCGACTGTTCCATCAGCCAATAAGCGTGTTTTATAACGTGGACGTGTTGTATCGTATATATCTACGTCAGCACCATAAACAAAGTTGTGGGTCGCATCTTGTAAGGCTATTTTTTTATTAAATACAGCCCTTAACCCTAAAATATCTTGTTCAAAGCCATAGTCGTTGTAATCGGTATGCGCTGCTGTAGCACTAATTTGATCACTTTGCTGCTCATAACGACTAAACGATACTTGCCAATGCCATTGATCAAACGCTGCTGTGGCCGCTTTTGAGTCGTAATCCAGCGCTAGCGACCAATTAGTATTTTCGTCTTTAGTTTCTTGGCTCGCTTTGGTGATTACTTGTTCAGTAGTTTGATTAAAATAATCTAAGGTGTATTTTAACGTGCGCTTTTCATCAAGTTGCTGCTCTAGTTTAACCAATAACGAATCTGATTTAGCATCATAACCAGGTAGGTTTTCAGTAAAGTTTTGTACTTCTTCGCTATCTCGGTGGCTATAAACGGCACTAACACCTAAATCTCCCAAATCTTTAGCCGCAGTAATATCTACCGACATTTGATTACTCTGACCTTGATATCCAAGCGCCACTTGAGCAAAACTATTTTCGTTTAATAAATAATCGCTCGGATCTTTAGTGGTGATAACCACAATACCACCCAGTGCATCTGAACCATACAATGAAGACGCGGCTCCCTTGGCGACTTCAACTTGCTTTATCCCAGCGACATCAAAATAGCTACGACCAACCAAATAGCCGTCTCCGCCAGCATAACCATCGTTAGTTCGACGGCCATCTTTAATAAACACCACGCGGTTACCACCGACTCCTCTAATTGAAAGCGTTTGAGCCGCAGAGCCACTGCCCGTGCTTGATATACTGGGGTCATAACGAAACATTGTTTGTAAATCAACAGCCAATTTACGTTCTATGTATTGCTCTGTAATCACAGTTACAGAGCCTGTTACGTCTTCAAGTTTTTGTTCAAACCGAGAACCGCTGACAACAATATGCTCACCAATTATCTCCTCGGCAATGGCAGAGCCCGAACCAAGTAGTAACGTTGCTAAAGCAGTAAGTTGAAAAGAAGGAAAATTCACATTAACTCCAAATGATAATTGTTGTTATTTAATAGGGGAGGGATGTTACAACTAACTAAAAACAAGATCAATTATTATGATAATCATTTTCATTTGCATTTAGTTGAGTATAATAATCGAAAATAATAATTGGAGTTTTTTTATGAGATACCTTTTTATATTGATTTTATTGACTGTTCCCCCCCTAAGCGCGCAGGAGCGTATAGTGAGTGCTGGCGGTACATTAACTGAAATTATTTTTGCCTTAGATAAGCAAGATACCCTTGTCGCGGTGGATCAATCGAGCCTATATCCAAAACAAGCGACACAGCTCGATCAAATTGGTTATTACCGTGATTTAGCCGCAGAAGGTGTACTTTCGGTGCGCCCAACTAAACTCTTAGCACTTGAAGGAGCAGGACGAGCACAAGCGCTTGCACAAATAGAAGCCACTGGTGTAGAGCTTATCCACTATAAAAAACCCAACTCAATTAATGACTTACTAAATCTTGTTAAACGCCTTGGTAAAGACTTAAATGCGAAAGACAAAGCCCAAGCCCTCGTAGCCCAAATAAAAAATTCATTACCTCCAAAAGCGAACACCGAAACACACAGCGCTTTATTTTTACTCTCAGCTAATGAGCGCGGGCTTGTTGCTGCGGGCACTGACACGGTTGCTGACTTATTACTTGATTATGCTGGAGTCACTAATTTAGGCGCTACGCACAAAGGTTTTAAAGTAATAAATAACGAAGTACTTGCCGTAAAACAGCCCGATTTTTTAATCGCACCAGCCCATGTTGTTTATAGCCTTGGCGGTAAAGAGGCTTTTTGTAATCAACCAACACTGCGCTTATTAACAGCTGCAAAGCAGTGCCGATTATTGGTGATGGATAGCCTGCTATCACTGGGAATGTCGCCGCGCATAGCCACGGGTATTAAAGAATTAAGCGACTATAAAGCTACCTTATGAACACATTAACTTTGAGCCGTTTTAAGCCAGTTTCTATAACTGCAAACCAAAAGTGGATGCTGCTAATTACTGTGTGTATTTTTGCTCTAGCACTACTGAGCATAGGATATGGCCCCGCAGGCTGGGATTGGCGTTTAGCCATCGCATGGATTGCCCCAGAGTATTTTAATCAATTTGATGCGCTGCAAATCAATGTGGTCACGCAAATACGTCTACCTCGATTTGTACTAGCTGTATTGGTTGGCTTAGTGCTTGCCCAAACTGGCGCTGCAACGCAAGCTTTGTGTCGTAATCCTTTGGCTGATCCATCAATTATTGGTATTAGCGCAGGCGCAGCCATGGTCGCGGTCGCCTTTATAGCATTTAGCGCCCAGTTTAATTTTAATGCTCAATACTATTTACCTTATGCCGCATTTTTAGGAGCATTGTTAGTGACCTCTTTAGTGTATTTAATTGCTAAGCAGCATAGGCAGGTCAATATAACCACACTAATTTTAGTGGGGGTTGCGATCAATTCTTTATCCTTTGCTGTTATTGGCTTATTAAGCTATTTCGCTGACGATAGTGCGCTTAGATTAATTAACTACTGGACGATGGGCTCATTAGGTGGTGCCAATTGGGATGCCATAACTCAAGCAACACCATTATTGCTACTGAGTATTCTTGGTCTGTGGCGACTCAAAGAACCGATGAACTTACTATTGATTGGCGAGTCTCAAGCACAGTATTTAGGTGTCAACACAGACAAGCTTAAACTGTATGTAATTATACTCGTGGCATTAGGTGTTGGTGCCGTTGTAGCCCTTACTGGCTTGATAGGTTTTGTTGGCTTAGTTGTGCCACACATTGCCCGTTTAATGGTTGGCCCGCATTTACGTAAAATGTTACCGCTGTGCATGTTATTAGGCGTTGTTGTGCTGCTGCTTTCTGACTGGTTAGCACGTTTAGTTGTTATGCCTGCAGAGTTACCCATTGGTATTATTACCGCGCTACTTGGCGCACCTTTGTTTATTTATCTGATCATTAAAACTAAGCGAGGGTAATGATGATTACTTTTAATAACCTAAGTGTTGGTTTTGGCAATCACAGTGTTTTAAAAAACATAAGTGGGCACATTGCAAAAGCTCAACTAGTAGCACTGATAGGCGAAAATGGCGCAGGAAAATCAACACTGCTGCATGCTTTAGCCGGGCATTATGACTTTAAAGGCGAAGTACGGTTTAACAATTATCCTCTGAGTACATTGTCTCAAGCACACTTAGCCACTCAACGAGCAGTAATGATGCAAAGCAATCTTGTTGGCTTTGATTTTAGTGTATTTGAGCTCATTGCAATGGGACGCTACCCCTATGCCGAGTCTCTTAAAATGCAAGCTGAAAAAGTCCACAAGTATGCCGCACTCATGGACTTAACCCAGTACTTATCCCGCCGTGTCAGTAAGCTTTCAGGCGGTGAGCAACAGCGCGTTCATATGGCGCGTAATTTGGCTCAATTAGATGCTTTTTCTACTCATACCAAGCCTAAATTGATGCTGCTTGATGAACCTACATCAGCACTAGATATGCGCCATCAACATGCTCTATTGAGTTGTGTTAAAGCATTTGTAGAGCAGGGTAACAGTGCCATTATAGCTATTCACGATTTAAATTTGGCCAGCCTTTACGCAACCGACGCTATTTTATTACACGATCAAAAAGTACTCGATAGCGGGCCAATAAACACAGTACTTACAGAATCTAATTTACAACAAATGTACGCCATGAAACTGCATGTTAATTCTCATCCATATAACAATGCACCCATGGTTTTTTCTCAACGTCAGGAGTTTTCATGAGAGAGCAAGCATTAAGCGATGCACAAAAGCTGGTTTTTAAAACCCATGCTGGTGTTATGTCGACTATTTCTTACAACTTAAGAGGTTATCCGTTTGGTTCGGTAACCCCTTATATGTGTGATGAGCAAGGCCGCATCTACTTTTTTATTAGCGATATAGCCCAACACACTAAAAACTTAAAGCACGATTCTCGAATGAGCTTAACTATTTTTGATGCCGCTGACCGTGGCGACCAAAACGAGCATGGCCGAGTCACATTGGTGGGCGATGGTTGTGAAGTTGCAGGCCCTCAGGCCGAAATACTGCTTAACAAATACATAGCGTTATACCCAGAAGCTGACAGTTATCGGAACGCCCACGACTTTAAATTATGGCAATTAGATGTTGTGCGAGTTCGCTTTATTGGCGGCTTTGGGAAAATATTTTGGCTTGAAAAAGATGAGTGGCAAAGCGCTGCTAAAAGCTGGGACGAAGATCAAGAACAAAGCATGATCACCCACATGAATGAAGATCATCAAAATGCAATGGCTCTAATATTAGCTCAGCATTATTGCGTATCAGATAATGCACCGGTTATGAGTGGCATACTGCCACAGGGGTTTTATATTCAAAGCCAACAACGTAATTATTTTATTAGCTTTGAAAACGTGTGCGAGACACCACAAGCAGTGCGAAAAGCGCTTGTTGCCTTAACCACAAATGCTCGCAATAGCATAGAAGAGCCAGCATAAGAAAACAAATAAATCACATGTGTGGTTATAACGCTTAGCACTACTAACCCAGTAGTGCATTTTCGGTATCAGAGGCCGCAGTAACTAAGCTGCGGCTGTTACAATTTAACACTGATGCCAATTAATTTAGTATGCACCTGCGCTGTAAATAAGCTCATAACTGTGGCTGTAAATCTCGAGAATGTTACCAAACGGGTCTTCCATGTAGATCATGCGATACGGTTTTTCACCTGGGTAGTAGTAACGGGGTGCTTCCATACGCTTTTTACCGCCAGCTTCAACAATACGCTCAGCAAGGCCTTCTACATCTGGATCTTGAACACAAAAATGGAATATACCGGTTTTCCAGTATTCAAAGTTGTCAGCTGGGTTTTCTTGATTTTTAAACTCAAAAATTTCTACACCAATACGATCACCTGTTGAAAGGTGCGCTATTTTAAATTTTTCCCATTGTTCACCAAATACTTCAGTACACATTTCGCCTATTGGGCTTTTGTCTTCGGTAATTAAAGTCGGCTCCATAATGGTGTACCAACCCATTACTTTGGTGTAAAACTCAACGGCTTTTTCAACATCGGGGACCGAAATTCCAATGTGCGAAAAACTACGTGGATAGGTATGACTCATAATAATGCTCCTGTTTAACTATGCTTAGTTGATGGAGTTAGTTTACGAACCGACCTGTATTAAGTAAAATTATCATTAATCATCATTTTGAGTACGTTTTATAATGATAAATCCTACATGGTTACATACCTTTTGCACCTTGGTGGAAGTAAATCACTTTACCCAAACTGCAGAACGCCTTTATATGACCCAGTCAGGCGTAAGCCAACACATTAAAAAGTTAGAGCAGCAGGTTAATTGCGCATTGCTTGAACGCCATGGCAAGCAGTTTACCCTTACCGCACAAGGGCAAGGCTTATATCAAAAAGGAAGCCAGTTACTAAAAGAGTGGCAGTTTTTAGAGCAACAACTGCATGACGACTCACCCTACAGTGGCAATATAAAGATTCAATCACCAGGCAGTTGCGGGCTTAAGTTTTATAATCAATTACTTGATTTACAAGGGCAACATAAAGCACTCACTATTGATTATCGCTTTGCCCCAAACGAAAGCGTGGAACAGGCCGTTGCTAATCACAATGCTGATATTGGTTTTTTAACTCAAGCCCCAACACTCAGCGAGGTTACCAGCCATAAAATCGGCCAAGATGCACTATTATTAATTACACCAACCGGTTACCAAACTCCAAGCTGGCAAAACTTATGCGAACTTGGCTTCATTGCTCACCCTGATGCAAAACATCATGCGCAATTATTGTTAAGCGAAAACTACGCGGAATTTGAACACCTTGATCAAATAAAGCGCTCTGGTTTTTCAAACCAAATTAATTTAATTCTTGAACCTGTCAGCCTTGGTCTAGGTTTTACTGTGCTACCGGCACATGCTGTGAGTGCATTTAGTAAACCACAGTTGATTAACGTCCATCCATTACAGCACCCGATCAGCGAATCTATTTATGTGTGTTATCACCGTAATCGGCCTTTGGCAAAACGAATGAGTAAAGTGATCGAGGTGATCAAAGCTGGGCTGTAACTGTTTGCAAAAAAATGGAGTCGTTGCAACAAAAGGTTTAGTCACCAACAAAAAATAAACCCTTTTTATAGCGTATTTATTAAATACTTCATGCTTTTTCTGTTAAGTTAATACTGAGTATTAATGCTAAAGGATAGTCTCAATGGAAGTAAAACAGCTAGCAAGTAAGACCTTAACCGGCTTAAAAGTAAGAACATGCAATGCCAATGAAATGAATACTGGCACAGCAAAGATAGCTGAGCTTTGGCAAAAATTTGGCGAAAAATATACCTCAAAACTCACAAAAGACAGTAAAGTCTTTGGTGTTTACACTAACTACGAGAGCGATGTGACCGGTGATTTTGATGTCATTGCCTGTAGCGATGAGCAATCAATTAACCTTCGTGATTCAGTAACAGTTACAACGCACGCAGGGAGTTATTTAGTCTTTAGTGGCGAAGGCGAAATGCCCGACGCTATAATTGATTTATGGGGTGAAATTTGGCAATACTTTAGCTCAGATGATTGTCGTTACACTCGTACTTATACCAGCGACTATGAATATTATAAAACCGCAACTGAAGTAGAAATAGCGATCGCAATTGCTGAATAAATAAGGAGTCTGTCGCTGTTCAAATGAGCGCTGAGTTCCTTTTTTTCGTGGGGGGGAGTGTGGGATTTCGCACTTCCCCAATTAAAAATATTATCTCATTCAACTAAATTTAATCCCACTAAAAATAAGTCTACACTCCATACCTAGATCACTTTAACAAAGCGAATGCAGAGACGGTAAGCATGGCTACGACTCTTCTTATTTAATCAATATATGTTCACAAAATTAACTTGGATTTAAAAAGAAAAGTAAATAAAGCTTGTTATATGGTTTAAGTTACTGTTATCCTGCTCTGCATCGGGTTGATAGAAAGCCCTGTTTATTTGTAAGTACCACGTTGTTATTAGTAATAATCCTTCGCGCTATCCTCAGTTAAATGCTTGTTTTCTTCCTGTTAAATTGCCTAAATTAAGGCACACTTTTATTAATTCTTAGGATACTATTATGTCTAATACAACAACTGGTTCAGTAAAATGGTTTAACGAAGCTAAAGGTTTTGGTTTTATTGAACAAGAGTCAGGCCCTGACGTTTTTGCTCATTTCAGCGCAATCTCAAGCGATGGCTTTAAGACTCTAGCTGAAGGCCAACGTGTACAGTTTACTGTTACTCAAGGTCAAAAAGGCCCGCAAGCTGAAAATATCGTTAGCATCTAATTTTTAATTAATGGGTTAGTAATAACCCGTTAATGCACTATAAGTTTGAAAGAAATTCTGTTTATTTGTACGTACCACGTTGTTATTAGTAATAATTCATCGCGTTATCCTCAGTTAAATACTTGTTTTTTCAGCTAAACCGCCTGATTTTAGGCACACTTTTATTAATATCTAGGATATCTATTATGTCTACAACTACAACTGGTACAGTTAAATTTTTCAACGAAGCAAAAGGTTTTGGTTTTATCGAGCAAGAGTCAGGTCCTGACGTTTTCGCTCATTTCAGCGCTATCAGCGGTGACGGCTTCAAAACTCTAGCTGAAGGCCAACGTGTACAGTTTACTGTTACTCAAGGTCAAAAAGGCCCACAAGCTGAAAACATCGTTTGTATCTAAACGATTGTTTTAGTTAATACGTTTTAACGTATTAAAAACCCACTGATATTAATTTATCAGTGGGTTTTTTTATACCAATCGTGTTAAGTTATTGGTAGTTTATAGCGACGGATAAATAGAGTGATAACAAGGCATAAATTTTGATATGTAGTTGTTCTACATGAAAAATTTATAACGCCGTTAGCGCTTTATTTAGCACGCTAGAAAGGCTAAATATTTAAGTCGATTGGTATTAATATCTGCGCTGTTTTGCGTATAGCCAATCTAAACCTTGGATCAGCGTGGTTGGAAATGCCGTCGCATGCTTTGCTCCTTCAATGATAGAAAACTCAAGCTGTATATTTTTAGCATCCCCTTGACGTATTTTACTCGCTAACTTATTAGCTCCAGTTATCATATCTTGCCCTTCGCCAAATTCAGGTGTTTCTTTACTACCTACCGATAAGTAAACCCTAACGTCTTGCTTAGCTGTAGTAATCGACTGAGATATTATGCTCTCATTATCAAACCACACCGACGGGCTACCAATAATGTAACTTTCAAACATATTAGGCTGGGTAAAAAGTACATGAGCAGCAAATAAGCCCCCCAATGAATTACCTACTAAAGTACGTTGGTTAGAGGTCACACGGTAATTACTTTGCATATAAGCAAACACATTATCACGAATAAAAGCAGCATGTTGCTCGGCCTTACCCGTTTCGAGCTGCCAATCATTTGCTTTACTTGGTGTGTAATCTCTAATACGGCTTGATGACCCTTTAGAGCCTTGCGAATAACCAATTGCAACGAGTATTGCTTCATTCATGGCGCCACTGTTCATAGCAAAATGCGTCGCCCCGGATGCCACTTGAAACGCATACGAGCCATCAAGGAGGTAAACAACAGGGTATGTTTTATCTTTATTTCGACTGTAACTGCGCGGGAGCTTTATAAATAAAGGATAGCTAAGCTTTGCCTGCTGATCGGTAAGCTCTATAACCGCACTTCTGGGGATTTCAAACGATTGCTCAGCAACGCTGCTAAAAGTTGAAAACAAAATAAGAAAGCAAACTAAACACTTCAAATTAACCATTTTTAATTAATAACTCTTTTTTATAATTAATTCAGACAGCTTATCAAATAACTCAATATACGTGTGGCCATTTTACTGCCACTATTTTTTAACAATAAACATCAGATTAATCGATAGCTGCAATCGCTTTAAATCGTGATTTAGCACTAGTTTTTAATCGTTAATCTTCTATATTGGTACAAAGGATGAACTTAAACAGGGTTTATCAATCAATATATTACATTCAGTAGCAAGTTAATTGTTATGAACTAAGCTTTTAAACACAGTGAGTTATAGACCGAGTTTTATATTCCGATAAAGGAGCTAAAAATGAGCAATTCAGGTGCGGGTAAATGCCCAATCATGCATGGTAGCAACACACAATCGTCTAATTCCAATACTGATTGGTGGCCAAAGGCCTTAAATTTAGACATTCTTCATCAACACGATACTAAACCTAATCCCTATGGCGATGACTTTAATTACGCTGAAGAATTTAAAAAATTAGATCTTGAAGCCGTTAAAACCGATTTAAAAAATCTGATGACACAAAGCCAAGATTGGTGGCCTGCCGATTGGGGTCATTATGGTGGCTTGATGATCCGTATGGCGTGGCACTCAGCAGGATCATACCGTTTAGCTGATGGCCGTGGTGGTGGCGGTACAGGTAACCAACGCTTTGCTCCTTTGAACTCATGGCCTGATAACGCTAACCTTGATAAAGCACGTCGCTTACTTTGGCCTATCAAGAAAAAATACGGTAATAAGTTATCGTGGGGAGATTTAATTATTTTAGCAGGCAATATGGCTTATGAATCAATGGGCTTAAAAACCTTTGGTTTTGCCGGCGGGCGTGAAGATATTTGGCATCCAGAAAAAGACGTCTATTGGGGCGCGGAGAAGCAATGGCTTGCGCCAAGTGATGAACGTTACGACAACGTAGCAAAACCAGACACCATGGAAAACCCGTTAGCTGCAGTGCAAATGGGGTTAATTTATGTTAATCCAGAAGGCGTAAACGGCCAGCCAGATCCACTCAAAACTGCGGCACAAGTACGCGAAACTTTTGCTCGAATGGCGATGGATGACGAAGAAACCGCAGCGCTCACGGTAGGTGGGCATACGGTGGGTAAAACCCATGGCAATGGCAGCGAAGAGAATCTTAGCCCAGAGCCTGAAGCCGCAGATGTATTTGAGCAAGGCCTAGGTTGGAACAACCATAAAACGCGTGGGATAGGCCGCGATACTATGACATCAGGCATAGAAGGTGCGTGGACAACTCACCCAACTAAATGGGATAACGGTTATTGCTATCTGCTGTTAAATTACGAATGGGAGCTTACCAAAAGTCCAGCGGGTGCAAACCAGTGGGAGCCGGTAAACATTAAAGAGGAAGATAAACCTGTTGATGTTGAAGATCCATCAATTCGCCTAAATCCGATTATGACCGATGCCGATATGGCAATGAAGATGGATCCAAGCTATCGCAAAATTATCGAACGTTTTTATAATGATTTTGACTATTTCACCGATGTGTTTGCACGGGCTTGGTTTAAACTCACTCACCGTGACTTAGGCCCTAAATCTCGCTATTTAGGTGCAGATATACCAAGCGAAGATTTGATCTGGCAAGATCCCATCCCAAGCGTCGATTACACCTTATCTGATGCTGAAATTAGCGAGCTTAAAGACAAACTGCTAAATGCAGGCATTAGCGCCAGTGACTTGATCAGCACTGCATGGGACAGCGCCCGTACTTACCGTGGCTCTGATCATCGCGGTGGCGCCAATGGCGCACGCATTCGCTTAAACCCGCAAAAAGATTGGCAAGGTAACGAGCCAGAAAAACTTGCTAAGGTATTAACGGCCCTTGAAAAAGTACAAGCAAGTTTAAGCAAACCGGTGAGTTTAGCGGACTTAATTGTACTCGGCGGTACTGCTGCAGTTGAACAAGCTGCAAAAGCCGCGGGGGTCGATATCACCGTACCATTTGCAGCAGGTCGCGGCGATGCGAGCGACGACATGACCGATGCAGAGTCGTTTGATGTATTAGAACCAATTCATGATGGCTTTAGAAACTGGCAGAAAAAAGATTATGCCGTTTCAGCCGAGGAGCTACTTTTAGAGCGAGCACAACTGATGGGGTTAACAGCCCCTGAAATGGCAGTACTACTTGGTGGGATGCGTGTACTAGGCACTAACCACAGTGGCAGCCAGCATGGTGTATTCACCGATAATGTAGGCACATTAAGCAATGATTTTTTTGTTAACCTAACCGATATGAACTATCGCTGGGAACCGGCAAGTAAAAGCACGTATAACATTATTGAGCGCAGCTCCGGTAATACTAAATGGACCGCTACCCGTGTTGACTTAGTGTTTGGCTCCAACTCTATTTTAAGAGCACTTGCTGAATTTTATGCGCAAGACGATAACAAACAGCGTTTTGTACAAGACTTCGTTAATGCATGGGTGAAAGTAATGAACGCAGACCGCTTTGATATTTAATTAAAGCAAAAAATGTATAACTTAAGCGCGAGAGTTAATATTCTCGCGCTTTTTATGTCAAAAACCGAAAATTCGTATTTGTAAAAATAAAATAGACTGTAAACCCCCATTACAACTTGGCTAAAAATACTACAGGAAAGCGAGTAATATTTAGCTATTCTAAATAGCCATATTGGTAAGTTGTAGTGCCAGTTCTGTTGCTTGACTGTAAGCATTACTTAACGATTGCTGATGACGAATATCGGCAAACTCTTGATACTCAGAAGCAATTTCATGAATTGTGCTCACGCCTAAATATTTGCTCAAAGTACGTAAATGGGGCACTAAATGGCTCATATGCTCACGTATACCGCCTTGCTCAAAACCAAACTCACCGCTTGAGGTGATCACAACCAATGTTTTACCGCCTAGTAAAGGCTGTAATGGAAAGTCTCCACGGGCCAGATCAAAATCAAAGGTTTTGTTGATCCTCACAACTTGATCAAACCACGCCTTTAACTGTGCGGGCATACCGTAGTTATACATAGGCGAGGAAATCACAATAATATCAGCGGCTGCAATTTCAGCGATTAATGTGTCTGACAAGGCCAGTAACTGTTGTTGTTTTGCAGTCTTTTTATCGTCAGGGGTAAATACCGCACCTATCCAGTCTTGGGTAATAAAAGGCGGCGGATTAACACCTACATCACGATAAATATACTCATCTATAGCTTGGTGTTGTGCAAAGCTATCAGTAAAACACTTAGCAATATTTTTAGAGATTGAATCATGAGCTGGGTTGTCGTTTTTAGCGGCTCTTACGCTTGCATCAACGTGAAGTAGGGTAGTCATACTATTTATCCTCGTAGTGAATGTGAGGCAATCATCTAACTAACAGTAGCTTTTCACAAACGAGTTAACCTCAGCAATAAGTAAGTTATACTCATCTATAATTAATTTTATTATTTGTGAATATCATTTATGCAAGTTTCACTACAAGCGCTTAAAGCCTTTGAAGCTGCGGCGCGTTTAGGCAGTTTTAAAGCCGCAGCGGATGAACTATCCATCACGCCAACCGCGATTTCGCACCATATAAATAACCTTGAAAGCCGTTTAAATGTGGATTTATTTTACCGCCAAGTTAGAAAGGTAGCCCTAACACCCACCGGTGAATATTTAAGTACCGCCACAAGCGACGCCTTTAACCGAATAGACCAAGCATTAGCAGTTGTACAAGCCACAGGCGCAACCGTTAAAATCACCACCACCTCGTCACTCGCCGCGCTACGCTTAATACCTGCATTACAGGAGCTATCGGTGCGCCTGCCTAATCTTGAGGTGGATATATCAACCAGTGAAGCCGTTGATAAACAATTGCACACCTTACCCATTCGCTTTGCTCAGCAGAGCAATATAAACGCAGATGACATTATAAAAACCGAGCAATTTAACGTATTCGGCTCATACAAAGCCGCCGATATCCCATGGCAAAATGGCCCTGTTACGCTGTATACCACAAAATGGAAAAATAACGCCCTGAGTGAGCCCCCACTTAAACAATGGCTTACTCAAAACAACTTAGATCCTGCGTTATTTAGTATTAAAACATTTGACCAAGAGCTATTTGGCATTCAAGAAGCTATGACAGGCTCAGGACTGGTTTTTTGCTCAACCACACTGGTACAACGATTATTAAATACCGAGTTACTTAAAGACTTTAACACTCATGCAGTTGAATCTAAGTTTTGTTACTACGTACCCAATAAACAGCGCTTTCAAACCAGAGACTCCCGCCTAGTTTTAGAATGGGTAGAAGGGCTGTTGAATTGATCTCGTTAGGCTTATGAAACACCATTAATTCACAGTTTATTGTGAATCGAGAAGACTTCAGACTAATTTTGTTAAAGCTACCAAATTACATATTGCATTACAGCTCAAATCAAAAGCACTATGGGAAGTCCACTATATTCAAGCTAATTGTAAATTTTGAAGATAATCAACAAGCTCATGTATATTGGTTGATGGATTGTCTGTATAATTTTGTCTTGCTGAAGCAGTTGAACGGATAGCGTTCTGCTTGGCAAACTCAATTTGGTCAATCAAAGTGATGAAAGTATTTTCACAACCTTTAGAATAATCAGGAAAAACCGCCTTTAACTCACGAAGTACCTCATTAGCTACGCTAGAAGAGCCTGTTGCATGATAAGGCCTTGTAGTATATTTAAAGTGTAATAATAGCCAATATTCAAAACATGGAACTGATACACCAGCATAAAATAAATTAGCAGGTCTTTTTTCCGATATTTTTCTTATTGTTTCTGCATATGTCTCATGAGAATCTTGATCAAAAATACAATATATTCGATCATAGCCATCACCCTTATCAGCTTCCTGCTTAGTTAGTTTTTCGGCTCTTTCTAATACGCTTTTCGGACTTGAACCACATGTACCATCAATTTCTACATTTGCAGAGTTGAGTTTATAATAGTTCACTAACTCAGCAAAATAGTTAGGTTCTGTTTTCTCTCCCTCACAAACTATCAATATTTTATCATACGAAGAGCGTCTCGATTTTCTTCTTTTTAGCTCCTTTGTGGCTTTAGCTTTTCTTCTATGATGAAGATTATCTGATCCCATAACTACACCTCAGCACTTTTACAAGGCTTAATGAAAGGCAAAGCCCCGTATCGCCCAGACAAATAACCCAATTCAATATTCTCTCGATCTTTTCGAGGGCTAAAGTCTGTCAACGGATATACTGTTGTTGCTTGTGATTTATCCTTTTCACAGAACCAAATTTGATCACGCCTGAATACATCTTGATTCAAAATTGATGTTTCATGTGTAGTGAAAATTAGTTGAGCATTTTTAGGATTAGTTTTACTACTATGAAATAAGTTAACTAAATATTTAACCATCTTTGGATGTAAGTTATCGTGTAATTCATCGACAATTAGAATGTAACCTTTCTCTAAAATATCAATCCATGGCCCTGCAAAGGAAAAGAATTTTTGAGTACCATCTGACTCTTCGGAAAAGTCTAAGGGAATTAACTTCCCAGACTTGGTTTTATGAACTGTTCTAATGTCAATAACTTCCTTCCCTTTCATTTCTTTCGTAATTTTTTCTTTCAACACTTCGGGAAAATCTTCAGGTAAAGTATTAGGGTCGAACTTCTCGGTTTCAATCTCAATATCATGAATATTAAAATCAGCCGACTGTAAAAAATCTAAAATTTGCTTTTTTGACTTTTCTTTTTCACATAGTGATGCTGTGTAACCTGGACCCCAGCCTCCAACATTAGAAGGTCTCAATTTGTCTTTGAACCAATTAAATGCAGGTTTTAATTGTTCACTATTTAATTGGACTGCTGTAGAGAGAAACAGTGCATTTGACCTAGTTGCATTTTGCCAAACACTTTTAGCTCCAGATAGATAATCACTAAACTTGTAGTCATATTCATTATTGTCTTTATCAAAAATACGAGAAAACCACCTTTGAGCCCTGCCTTTAGGATATGCAATCAACCACTCTGCTAGCAACTTTTCACTATTTAATGAAAATCCGTATTGAAACTTTACACCCTCATTAATAAAAATCATTTCGAACTCTGTAGGTTCATCTGGTGTCAAATCATCAAATAAAAATGGAGTAACGGGTAAAGAGTCCCCTTCTTGACTTTTTGAAGCGGAATTCCTAACAATCGCCTCCATATCCATTAACGCACGAATTAAATTAGACTTGCCGGCCGCATTTGCGCCATAAATGACAGCAGAGCGAAGCAATGGTGTATTTGTAATAGCTTCAGGAATGAAGGTATTAGTTGCTTCTAGCTCTTCTCCTTTAGCTTTTACCATGCTAAAGACTTGCTCTTCTTTAATTGAACGATAGTTTTTAACAGTGAACTCGATAAACATTTTACACCTTGCTTAAATATTATTTCTGGATGGATATTAGCATTTACAACTCACATGTCACCATTTAAGTCTAATTTTTGACAGTTTTTGTCAAAAAAGCAAACCTAATAGGAAGTAGCATCTATATTTATTAAGGTATTTCAGACTGAGGACTCTGTATTCAAACTTGAAATTTGTAAACCCCCGTTACGTTTTGATTAAAAAAGCCACACACTATTTGTTAGTATGTGGCTTTTTAGCATCTAACTTTTTTAAAGCGATTACTTATTCAATAAGTTCTTTTCAAAAAAATCGGCCATCATAGTGTGATAGTGCAAGGTGGTACCTTTGCCTTCTCGTAAGCTATGTGAGCGATTTGGATATGAGAAAAACTCAAACTGTTTGTTGTACTTAACAAGCTCGTTAATTAAACGCTCTGAGCCTTGGTAATGAACGTTATCATCCCCTGTGCCGTGAATAAGCAATAGCTTACCGGTTAGGTTTTTGGCAAAGGTAATTGGCGAGGTGTTGTCGTAACTTTCAGGATCGGTATTTGGGTTACCCGCATAACGCTCTTGATAAATAGTGTCGTATAAACGTATATCTGGCACCGGTGCTGAGGCAATACCGACTTTGAACTTATCGCCATGGCGGAACAATAAATTAAGGGTTGAGCTGCCACCGCCTGAGTGACCCCATACACCAACACGGTCGGTGTCTATTACATCCCAGCGTTTTGCCATGGCATCAAGCGCATCAACTTGGTCTTGTACAGTGACTGAGCCGATTTTTTTATAAATCGATTTACGCCAATCACGGCCTTTTGGTGCGCGTGTGCCTCGGTTATCAACCGATGCCACAATAAAGCCTTTTTGTGTTAGCAGTGATTTATACAAGTAGCTGTCGCCTTCAAAGCGGTCTTGCACTGTTGAGCCCCACGGTTCACCGTATACATAGAAAACAATCGGGTATTTTTTATCTTTATCCATGTTCTTTGGAAACATAATGTAGCCATCAAGCTCGGTGCCATCGCTCGCATTCACTTTGAAAAACTCATGGCTTGGTAAGCTTTGCTCAGCGAGTTTTTCTTTCAGCTCGTTATTTTCAACTAAGGTTTTAACATTACTGTGATCGCTCACTTTAATGATTTCTTTTGTTGGTGGGGTGCCAAATTTAGAGTAGCTGTGCATTGCCCATGAGGCATCTTTTGACATGTAATAGCTGTTTGAGCCTTCAAATTCTTCAGGGGTTACACGCACAGGTTTGCTGCTACCATCCAGTGGCGTGCTGTATAAATAACGCTGGCCAGGGTTCTCTGGCGAGGCGATAAAATACATGACGTTTTTTTCTTCATTGATAGTGAGCATATCAACAATATCGTAATCGCCAGGTGTTAGATCAATAATGGTTTTACCATCGCGCGATACACGGTAAAGATGACGCCAGCCGTCGCGCTCGCTGTGCCAAATAAAGAATTTGCCGTCTTTTGACCAGTTGGCTTTGTAAAACCACTCAATAAAGGCATCGTCTTTGTCTTCTAAAATTTTAGTCAGTTGCTGTTTTTGCCAGTCAAACAACCATACCTTGTTATGGCTTTGCGGGCGGTTTAGGTCTTGGATCATTAACTCATCCCCAGTACCTGCCCAGCTAATACGAGGAATGTAGCGGTCGCGGTTATCGCCTTCAAGTTTGGCCCAACGGGTTTTCTTATCAGCAAGGCTTACCACACCAACACGAACAGCAGAATTAGTTTCACCCGCCTTAGGGTAAGGGAATTCTTTAAGAGTAGGGTAGAGCTCATCAGTGTTGTTGATCATAGTGAAAAACTTCACATCGCTAGTATCAAGCTGCCAATAAGCGATTGATTTGTTATCTGGGCTCCAACGAAAGCCATCCGCAATGGTGAATTCTTCTTCGTATACCCAATCAAAGTTGCCGTTGACAATGGTAGCGCTGCCATCAGTTGTTAGCGCTGTTACGTCATTACTGCCAACCGCTTGCATATAAATATTGTTATCGCGCACATAAGCCACTTTTGAGCTATCTGGCGAGAATTTAGCAAACATTAACTTAGTAGGCTCAACGTCTGCGCCACCTAATTGCTGTAATTGATTGGTCTCAAGATTGAGTAACCAAAAATCCCCGCGGCTGCGTGAACGCCAAACTTGCTCACTATTGGTAAATACCATGAGCCATTTACCGTCTTTTGACCATTGGTAGCTTTCGATTGCAAATGGCTCGTCTGCGCCCTCTGGCAGTAGCTTTTCAAACTCAACTAATACTTTACGACCTGTACCGTCGGCATTGTAAAATACAATGTCGTTGCCTTTTACGCCGTGTTCTTTTTCATCATCAGCTTTGGCATTCTCAGCGTCGTCTTTTTTATCTTTCTCGCTTCCACGTTCTTCAAGCACGGTGTAGCCGGTGCCATCATCAAGCCATTTAAAGTAAGTGCTACGCTGCGCTTTGAAATATTTATCTTTATAGATTTGTTCAAGCGACAGTGGATTGCTAATTTGATTCATCGTTGTTGTAGCCGTGACGTTGTGTGTTACCGAACAGCCTGATAGCGACAGCCCAGCCAATACCGACAGGACAAGCCCTGAGGTTTTGATTATATTCATTATATGATCCTAAAAGTGCTGTTATTAGTTATTGTATTTGTTCAAATGGTTGAGGAAGTGACAAAATGATTCGCTCGTAAAACTGAGCAAGGTTAACTACAGATACTTTAGCAAAGTTTGCATATAAGATCAGAACGTTCATCGCAAGCATTCATCCATTGACCCCAAACATTACATGCAATATACAACATAAAGTTTAATCTTTTTTGTTTAACTGCCAAACAACTATATTTGCCGGTACAACGCCTTTAACTCCATTCGCAATAGCTTCACATCTAATTAGTTGTAGCGAATAAGCATGGTGATAGTGATCAAATACCTCTTGAGCGCTAATACTGTATGGTGTGCCATCGCGTTTAGACTGATCATATACACAACAAATAAGTAGCTGTGGTGCTTTTTGTGTGATCATCACTACATGCCTGCTATATTTTTTACGTAGTGTAAAAGGCAGGGCTACTAATGATCCGCGATCATATGTAACATCAACAGATCCAAGTAAGTTGGCGGTTAGTGCAAAAATATCTCCCACCCAAATAGCCAAATTATCCGCACTATACAGTTTAAACTTGTCGTGCACCGTTACTGTAGGTGCAACATTTAAAGAGCCAAATAGTTGTTTAATGGCGCTTTCACAGAGCTCAACGCCCACAACCTGTATATTCTGCTCGAGTAGCCATGCAATGTCGTTTGTTTTACCACATAAAGGCACGAAAACTCGGCCATTTTGAGGAATTTTCAAGTTAGTAAAATAACGATCTAAGTATGGATTTACTCGGCTTTCATGAAAACCAATATCATTGTTTTTCCAACGATTTAACCAATAATCAGCAGACATAGTAGCTCCTCAAAATAGCAATAAAACAAGCGAGCTGATATAAATTCCTGCACCAAATACACAATGTGATACACAGCTTTTAACTCTGGCCGACGCTGGTCTTGGCGTTTTACTCGCAGCAATACCCAGCCCAAGCGCAGGTTGCATAATAAAAAAAGGCATACATACTGTGGCTAAACCAAATATAAGGGCGGGTATTAGGCGGGGGGATACTAGCCAGTCATTTGACATAACCAATAAAAAAGTAAAACTAAAAATAACGCCTATTACATAATGGATAAACCAACCGATTGCGCATTCGCCTTTTTGCGATGGCGCTTTGTTTATTGCTGTATGTTTAAATTGACCACTTCGCATCAAGCTTATCCAGCGACCGACCATACAAAAGTTTAAAGATGGCACGCCAAACACTTTCGCAAGTAATAGCGACCAACTATCAAGCACTGCTGTTGCGCCTACACCGATAACAATAACAGCTACCCAATTAATACTGTGTTCCATAAAAATACTCTTTAACAAGAAAACCTAAGAGCAATGATATAGACTTACTAAAATGTTAAATATAAAGCTTTAATCAAACTTAAATTGCAAAAGTGGAATCATGCTAGATGATATAGTGCTGTTTGTGCACATAGTACAACAAGGAGGATTGTCTCAAGCGGGGGAGTATTTATCGCTGCCTGCGGCAACAGTTACGCGGCGTTTACAGCGCCTTGAATCTCGCCTTGGGCAAAAACTGCTGCATCGCTCTGCACGCCAATGCACACTCACACAACAAGGACAGGTGTACTATCAAAGTTATGCCAACTTAGTTGAGCAATTTGAACAAACTCGTTATCAACTCAATCAACAAAAAGAACAACTTAGTGGTAAGCTAAAAGTGCTCGCGCCACTGAATATCTGTCATGGTTTTTTAAAGCCGATGTGGTTGTCGTTTTGCAAGAAATACCCTGATATTCAGTTGGAGCTGATTTTAAGTAATCAACTTGACGATATTATTAAAAACCAAGCTGATTTAGCGCTCAGGATCGGCCCTCAAGCTGATTCGTTATTACAGCAAAAAAAGCTCGCAGAAGCCGACTCTATCTTAGTCGCATCACCTGAGTACCTAACAAATGCAGCAAAACTTGTTGAACCGAACGATTTAAAACATCACCGTTTAATTGGTACAACACTTAGAAATAAATGGCTATTAACGAACACGCAATCATGTGCTACTTACACACACATGTGCCGCTTTAAAAGCATTTATAACGATACTGGCTTTGTAAAATATCAAGTTGCGGATCATCAAGGTATCGGTTTGTTACCGCGCTTTGAAATTATAAATGAGCTACAAACAAAAGAGTTAGTTAGAGTATTGCCACTATGGCAAAGCCTGCCGCGAGAAATTTATGCCATTTGGCCAAGTGGTCGTTTACTTAGTAAAAAAGCGGTTTGTCTTAGAGATTATATGCATAACTTTATCAGTGAACAGTTACCGAACAGTTAAATTTTTTTGTGCCACTGGTACTGCATTTGTTTTGCCGTAAGCTCTGCAAGCTCAGGGCTCCCCAGCTCAGCAACTAATTGCAAGCTCATATCAATTCCTGCAGAAATACCCGCTGAAGTGGTGAATTTATCTTGTGATACCCAGCGCTTATTACTGATCACATTTAACCGAGGGAACATATTAGCGAGATCCGCAAGATCTTCCCAATGCGTGGTAACCGTTAAGCCATCGAGTAAACCCGCTTTGGCCAGTAAAAAAGCGCCTGTACACACTGAGGCAACTTTAGCAGTAGCACCAGCGGTTTCTCGTATCCAGTTTATTACGGCAGGTTTTTCAAGTTCAACAGTGTGTACACCACCAACAACAATGAGCAAATCAATAGCGGGGTGATCAACAAAACTGTAATGGGGGTTTACACTAAAACCACCGCGCGCCATAACAGGTGTATTGTTTTCAGCAATAAGACACACCTGCCAATCGTTATTAGCGAGTCGTTTAGCGGTACTAAACACCTCGAATGGGCCTGAAAAATCCAGCACTTCGGCATCATCGTAAATATAAATACCAATGTTCATCGCTTGCTTGCCTTATCTACTTTGCTTCATTCACGTCAAACAGTAATTTTAACCACCTTAAATCTTTAGCATCTAAGTGCGCTTGTTTATGTAGCGACGAGTCATCATAAACTTCTTTATAAACATGACAAATAGCTGCTTCAGTCAGCTCTCGCCAAGTATCATTAGCTAATTCAGGAATAGATCCATCAGCTAAGTTAAAACTAGTTAAGGGATCATGTTCCGCTTCGGTTGTTCTTAATGTAAGTGCTAGTTCTTGTAAAATAGGGTTAATAACTTGCACTGTATTCGAGGCTTCAAACTCTTGTATTATACTATTTTGTGCTTCTTTTACTGCTTTTTCGAGCTGATACTGTGATAACTTATCGCCAGATGCGCGTATACCATATTTATTAAATAGCCCAGTAAAACTAGGTAAGACCGCTTTTGCAGCAATCGCCGCACCAATAGCAGGGTTTGCAATGGCAGCAAGGCCGCCTACTAATAACATGCCATAAGTAAGCTTTCGATCTAACGCGTCGATGTCATTGGCAAGTGATTGCAAGGTGTTAGTGCGCTCTGCAGCTTGCTGTAGCATTATTTCATTAGTACTATTTAACATGTACAGCCTAAGCCCAGCTTCAGCATGCTCATTAGGAAAATGAAAAATGCGCCGCTTGGGTAGATTATTCACTTCTGGTACACCGTTAGGTAAACAACGCATAGTATGTAAAGCAAACTTATACTCTGATAATTCAAAAGGAATTACAAAATAGTGCTTTTCGTCAAATGATATCGGACTTACTTTTCCACAATGTTCTAACGATATGAAAATAGGTAATCCATTGACCTTTTCTTTGGCTAAAACATAGCCTTTATTAAGCTCATCAGTAAACTTATCTGATACCGATTTTAGCGTTGCAATTCCTTTGTTTAACAGCTGTTTCATTTTCTCTATTGATCCAATTCAAGGTGAGCTCTCTCAACACTTTCCTGAGGTAACTCTTTTTGCACCGACACCCCTAACTCTTTAAATTCAGATGCTTGTTTAATTAAATTGCCTTTTCCGCGATATAACTGCGAAAACGCTTTGTCATAACTTTCTTTGGCTTTATCTAGTTGCTTACCAACGCCTTCCATACTGGTTAAAAAGCCGTTGAGCTTGTTATAAAAACGTTCGGCGCGGTTTGCCAATTCTTTGGAGTATTTAGTTTGCTCCTCAAAGCGCCATAACTGTTTCACGATATTTAAGCTGGTTAAGAGGGTAGTGGGGGTGGCAACCAGAATGTTCTTTTCTATCGCTTGTTGGTAAATATCACTTTGGTATTTAAGGGCTTCAACAAAAGCTGATTCTATCGGCACAAACATCACCACCACTTCAGGAGAGTTAAGCCCAGGTAAGCGATCATATGATTTACTCGCCAGCTCATTAATACGCGCTTTTACAGCCTCAACATGCTCTTTAATTGCTTGTTGAGCCTGCAGTTCATTATCTGCATTTACGTAGCGAGTGTAAGCGTTTAGCGAAGTTTTAGCGTCAATCACTAGATGCCGACCTTGAGGTAAATACACCACCACGTCAGGGCGCAGGCGGCCTTCTTCGGTATTAAACGATACCTCGCGTTTATAATCAGTACCAGCGCGCAGTCCTGCGCTGTCTAACACGTTTTCAAGCATTAATTCGCCCCAATTACCTTGGGTTTTCTTTTGCCCTTGCAATGCGTTACTGAGCCTGTCTGCTTGCTCAGTGATTGCTTGGCTTTTCGCTTGTAGATGTAATAACTCTATTTTCAGAGCTTCACGTTGTTTTACATCTTCAACATGAATTGATTCCAATTTATCCCTGAAGCCTTTTAGCTCACCTTGGACAGGTTTTAACAGCTGCTCAATACTTTCTTGATTAAGGACTTTAAATTTTTGCGATTTTTCTTCGAGTATTTGATTAGCAAGGTTTTCAAACTCTTTTTTAAGCTGCTCTTTGCTTTCTTTAATATGTTGTAACTGCTGCTCAAAATGGCTTTGCTTTTGCTCAAGCATAGTGCGCATATTATTGAGCTCAACATCACGGGCATTGTATTCGCTTCGTAGTGTTGTTAAATCAGCTTCAGCCTTGCGCCAATAATGATTGTATTGCTGGCTTTGCTTTTCTTGCTCAGTGAAGCGGGTTTTATAGTGCTGAGTTTCGTCGCGTTGTTCTTGGTGGCTTTGTTTAAGTAAATCGTGTTCATCTATCAAGGCAGTATATTGCTGCTGTTTTTCATTGGACTGTGTTTGCAATAAAGCTAGTTGTTGCTGCTGCTCACTTAGCTCTGCTGTTAGTCGCTTACCACGGCTTGCATTAATAACACTAAAAAGCACCGCGCCAACACTAAAACCAATTCCAACACTTACCCAATCAATGTCTGTAAGTAACTGTATATACATAAATAAACTTTAATTAGCCAAAAGACAGTTCATGATAGCCAATCTAAAAATACCAAGATAGGTTTTTTTACTTTTTTATGACCCGAAAAATTATTACAGGACATTACAAAATACTCATCTTAATTCGTTATATAAACTATTTTATTCTACACTCAGAATAATTATAAAAACCAACAAGTGGTTTTTACTTATACAACAATACAAGGACTGAAAAAATGAACGAAATCAATACCCCAAATATTGAAGTGCAATGTAAAGCAGATAACTACTTTTCCGTTAAAACGTTAACTGTTTTACCTCATACTCAAGAAAATTGGTTAACGTTTTTCAATAGCGAAACAAACCCAACTGAATCACTAAGTGTTTTATTTAATAATGCTAAAAATAACGATGCAAAAAGCATTGAGAAAAAACAATATGTAGAGCTTATTATCAGCCTAGATCCATCAGTGGCTGCCGATTGGGAATTTTATGGGAATGGCGTTGAATACTGTGGTGCAGATAGCAATTGCCAATATAATATCTCTACCGAGATCACAGATGGCAACACTTTAGTTTTAACAATTGCTCAAGTAGAACCAACCTACGAATTTTTAGGTGTTGATAAAGACAACCTTGAAAAAGTTGTTGAAGTAACCGAAGGCAAAGAAACTGAGTATTTACCTATTTCGTTTAGGTATACAGCTAAACACGTACCTTCGGGCAAGATTTATATGTCACAAGATCCAAAAATTGTTGTTCGTAGGCCGGGGGCAACTCTTTAATTTAAAACACTAGCACAACTAAAAGAGGAGTCATATTGCTGCAATAACGCAATAAACTCTTCTTTTTGGCACCAAGATTTAAACCAGGGTAAATTAAACCACATCGGGTGATAACCTATCGCTAATGACTTTTCTATATACATTAACGCTGACTGATATTCACCAATCACACTATATACAAGCGCTGCAGTGAACACATATTCATTGTGATCTGACGCAATACTAATTGCCTTATTTAATGCTTGTAAGGCAAGTTTAGCTTCGCCAAGTTGGCTATATGCTTGCGCGACTTCTAAATAACTATCAAGAGTTAGTTTATCTTGCGTAAGCTCAACTACCTTTAAATAATTTGCGGGGTATGATTCACTAAGCCCTAAAGCCTTTTCAATATCAGCTAGGTTAAGGCGAAAGCTGATATGCTCTGGGTTTATATCAACCGCCTGTTGGGCAACTACTAATGCTTGCTCAAACTCTCCTTGTAACGAATACGCAATACTTAAGTTACTTAAATCTATGCTATCAGGTTTAATCTCAATAGCCTGTTTATATTGCTTTATTGCAACTACTAATTCCCCTTCGGTAAGGGCAATATCGGCCAATAATTGATTTGCCATGTAGTTTTGAGGACTTACGTTTATAACTTCATTAAGCAGCTGCTTTGCTTCTTCAATTTGACCTTGCCACCACAGTACTTGCGCCAAATTCTGTTTTATAATTGGGCTGACACGTATTTTTAATGCAAGTTCAAACGCCTGTTGTGCTTCAGGCAACTGATCTTGTTGTAAATATAATAAACCCTGTAACTCATAAAGCGTTAATGTATTAGCTCCAACTTGCTCAGCTTTAGTCAAGTACTGTTTAGCCGCTAACCAATCTTGTCTAGCAACCGCGATCAGCATTGCATTTTTAGCAAATGCAGGGGTGTTTTGATACGCAGTTGGTGAGTTAAAAAGTAACTTATTGGCAATATCTAAATACTCTGTTTGCTGTGATTGCTGATACAAACTCAGTGCGACTTCACGTAGTAACTCATAATTGGCATATAACTGCGGGGTTTGTTCAATAGCCTCTTTAATACGCATAAATAATTGCTCAGTGTAATCACCTACTTGCTGCACTTTTTGATAAAGCTCTATATGCTCAATTTGTACTTTGTCACTAAGTTGCGCCATTGCAATATATTTACTATCAAAATCAGGAAAAAGAGCTGTTAATTGCTGACTGCTTGAATGGTACATTTGACTATAGTTATCAGTAATAATCGGCCATTGCTTGCGCGCTTTTACCGTCCAATTTGGCGCCTCGAGCCGAACTAACGTTAAATAGCATTGTGGTTGCATACAATTAAGCTCAGCGGTCACCACTTCTTGTGCTCCCGTTGCTTGCTTTAATTTATGTAACTTATCTGCAAAAGTAAGTTTAGCCTTGCCGCTTTGTACAATAGGCGCAACCTCATCCTGCGAAATAAGATTTAACTGCTTACTATTAATAATACTTTGCCTAATAGCATCATCAATTGTGGCTTTGAGCATATTTGTATCTGCGGATAACAGTGCGGCTGATTTTACCACCGGAGGTAAAAATGCAACATAGTGCTCTGCTGGTTTATGTACTTGCAGCTTATACATTAATCCTGTTGCAACCACGGCTATGCAAAGCAAAGTCCCTAAAAAAACAGTCTTTTTAGGCGGTTTTTTTTGTAATGCGAGTCGCTCTAGTGGAACTGTGTCTTGCGCCAAAATTTCTTGCTGTTTAATAGCTATAATAACGGCTTGTAACTTACGCTCTACACTTTGAGCATCAACAGGGCGGCGGTCTTTTTTTCGTTGTAATAATTGATTTAGTAAATCACATAATTCATTAGGTAACTTGGGAATGATCTCATGTGCATTACACGCTTTACCGTTGGCAATATTATTAGCAATCGTTTGCGCAGATCCTTCACCAAATGGATGACGGCCACTAATAAACATATAGGCCAGCATACCAAAAGAAAATAAATCACTGCGAAAATCTAACGGCTGTTTATTAAGCTGCTCAGGGGACATCGCACTAGCACTGCCAAAACTGGATTCATCACGTTGCTCACCAAGCGGCTTATTTTGTAATGTTGCAATACCAAAATCGGTGATTTTCAATTCATTTTTATCAATTAAAATATTGCTAGGTTTTAAATCACAATGCATTACATCTTGACTATGGGCATGGGTTAGACCAGCACACAGTTGTGCTAATAAATTAAGCTTTTCGGAGAGTGTGGTGACGTGCTGATGTTGAAACTGCTGTAATGTTTTACCTTTTAAGTACTCCATTACAATACAAATTTGCTGCTCATACAAAAGTACATCGTGTATTTGTACAATATTTGGGTGATTTAAACGGGCAAGCAGCTGTGCTTCAACCAAGGGATCGCTATGTTCTACTGAGTGCTCAGTAGGCTTTAATAATTTAATCGCAACATAGCGCTTTAAACGTGTATCCTCTGCAAGATACACACTTCCCATTCCTCCTTGGTTAAGTAGCTTAATTAATTTATAGTTAGTGATGACTTTATTAAATTTTAATACTGTTTCATGCTCTAACGACATCCGAGGTACTCTCTAATTCACACCCTTTATAAATCATAAAGGATGCACCAGCAAACCGCACTTTTCGCAATTGTCTTTCGATTATATTTTCAGCATCATGAACATTGACTAGAACTTCTGAAAACTGCTTACGAGCACGATGTATCTGTATATTTAAATAGCGCATGTCGACACCTAAATCTTTCACTAATTGCTCCGTATTTACCCAACCTTGGTTAGCTGGTAATACTCCTTTTTTAGCATCTAAAGCTCTATAGCGCGCTAAATTTAAGGTTAAATAGTGATGGCAGCGAACATGCAAATCAAAATCTTTATTATTATTGTGATGTTGAACTTTTAATTCTGATGTTTCTTCGTCCAAACTTAGGTTAAAAATAAAGTCTAAATCACTTATATACAATTGTGGTACAGAGCTCATCTGGGTTGCAACTTCCAGATGGCTAGAAAGAAACATCCATTGTTTGCCACCTAAGGTAATAATACTATGATCTTCTAAGACTTCTCGTATCGTAAACTCATCATCGTGTAATGATTCTAACAACCATTGGCCGCTACTTTGCTCAAAAACAACCACGCTATCAGGTTGCTGCTCTGGCAATAGGTGGTAATGATTAAGCTTAATTGTCTCGGCTGTTTTACTTTGCTCGTCATCTAACTTAATTAATTGATCCGTAGGTGGACTGAGATCTTTAACTACATAAGTAACCTCTGAATTACCGGCAAAATAAATCTTATCGCCAATACTTAATTCTTCAGAGTCATCCTTCACCAAACGCTTATGATTTAACCAAGTACCATTCAGGCTTAAGTCACGGATATACCACTTCCCATTCAACCACTCAATAATGGTGTGTATTTTCGACACGCTTAGATCGTTGACAAGTGTATCTACAGAATATTGAAACCGCCCAAAACTATGATGCGCATATAAAAAACAATATTCGCTTGTATGTTTATTAATTAAATAAGCCATTATCACTACCTTTAAAGAATGACGAGGTATGTGTCTAACTATTGATATTACAATCAATTCTCCATAATAGACACAACCAAATCAAAATGAAACAAAAAATTAACATTTAATGAATTCATAGATTTATCCGCAAACAATTGCGGCCAGATAACAGTATTTTAGAAATAAAAAGGCAAAATAAACATTACGTACTATTACAGCAATCTTTTATTAAAGGGATAAGTAAAAAGAGTGAAATATAAAAAAAGCCAGCTTAAGGTAAGCTGGCCTAATATTACTAAAATAAGTAACTAAAACTTGGGAATCAACATGATGCCTGCGGAAACTGCAATTTAACAACAAGCATAATAGTAGACGCCCCTAAGTTAACTTAGTTCAAAAATAAATTTAAATTTATTGAAATAATGCAACGGCTCCCAATTGCAGACATAAAAAAAGCCAGCTCAAAATGGGCTGGCTCAATCATTACTAAAACTAGTAACCAAATAGGGGGAAATCAACATGATGCTTATGTAAACTGCAATTCAACAATAAGCATAAGAATAGACGCCCTCAAACTACTTTAGTTCAAAAATAAATTTAAATTTATTGAAATAATGAAACGGCTCACAATTGCAGGCATAAAAAAAGCCAGCTCAAAATGGGCTGGCTCAATCATTACTAAAATTAGTAACCAAATAGGGAAATCAACATGATGCTTGCGTAAACTGCAATTCAACAACAAGCAAAAGAGTAGACGCCCTCAAACTACTTTAGTTCAAAATAAATTTAAATTTGTTGAAAATAACTCGTGAACCAAATAGCAGGCATAAAAAAAGCCAGCTCAAAATGGGCTGGCTCAATCATTACTAAAACTAGTAACCAAATAGGGGGAAATCAACAATGATGCTTGTGTAAACTGCAATTCAACAACAAGCAAAGAAGTAGACGCCCTCACGCTAATTTAGTTCAAAATAAATCAGGCTAATTTGAAATAATGCTAACTTTTTATCAAAGAAAGCATTTGTTGTTCGTCAAACTTTGTAAAACTCATTGATTTTTCAGTAAATAATGCATCAACAAGCGCTTGCTTATGTTGTTGCATTTTAAATACTTTTTGCTCAATTGAATTCGCCATTATCAGTTTATAAACAAAAACAGGATTTGTTTGACCGATTCGATAAGCACGATCTGTCGCTTGTTTTTCTACTGCTGGATTCCACCAAGGATCGAAATGGATCACAGTGTCCGCCTGAGTAAGATTAAGCCCTGTACCGCCAGCTTTTAAACTGATCAAAAATACCGACGTTTTACCACTGGTAAATTCTTCGATCACTTTATCGCGATGGCGCGTTTGCCCTGTAAGCAGGCTGAAATTGATCTCCAATGATGCTAACTGCTGCGCAATAATATCTAATGCAGAAGTAAACTGGCTAAAAATAATAATGTTACGACCTTCGCTTAACATCACTGGTAAATGGCTACTCAACCAGTCAAGTTTTGCACTTCTAGCTGAGGTGTGTTCGTCAATCAAACGCGGGTGACAACATATTTGTCGTAACTTTAATAACGCCTCTAAAAAGGCTAATTTGCTCTTTTGCGCGCCTTGGGAAGCAAACAGGTCGACCATTTTCTCTTCTAGAGAATCAGTAATGCTTTGATAAATATCTTTTTGCTGTGCTTCGAATTCAAACTCTTTGATCAACTCTGTTTTCGGTGGTAGCTCTTGTGCTACTTCAGCTTTAGTTCGACGTAAAATAAAAGGCAAGATCAGTGATTTAAGCTCTTTAGCACGATCACTATCAGCGTCACGCTCAATCGGAGTCTGAAAATGCTGCTTAAAATGAGCCTGTGAACCAAGCAAGGAAGGCATTGCAAAATCTAACAATGATTTCAATTCAAATAAATTGTTTTCAATCGGTGTACCACTTAAACATAAGTTAAATTGAGCATTTAAACGCTTAACTAAACGAGATACTTGCGCACTGTCATTCTTTATATACTGCGCTTCATCAAGGATAATATTCTCGAAATACAACGGTGAGTAGTAAGCGATATCACGCTTGAGTAATGGATAAGTAGTAAGAATGCAATCTGCCTGGGCTAAATGTTGTAATTGCTCAATCCGCGCGCTACCAAATAGGGTCGTCACTTTAATACTACTGGCGAATTTAGCCATTTCATTTTGCCAATTACTTACCAAGCTCGTTGGACAGACAATTAACGTTGGGCCTGCTTGCTCTCGTTGCCGTGCGTTAGCTAAAAATGCAATAACTTGTAAGGTTTTGCCTAATCCCATGTCGTCGGCTAGTATTCCGCCTAACTGATGGCGTTTTAAGAACTGTAGCCACTGAACGCCTTGATGTTGATACTCGCGAAGCCGCACGCCCGCATTCAAGCCATGTAACACTGTAGTGGCAGTAGTTGGTGCATCTAGCTCAGCTAAATAAGACTCTAAGCTGTCGTCGACTAAGTTAACCGCAAAACAGCTCATCTTTATTAAATGCACTAAAAATGATAAAGGTATAAGTAATTCATCGCGTGTTTTTATAAACTCAAAACGATCTTTAAAATCAGTAAGCGTATCAAAAGCTGGTTTTGTTATTACTCCAAACTGTTTACCATTTGCATAATAATAAAAAAGTTCGCTTTGACGATTAAGTGATTGAAATTCTGAATTATCGTTTGCTAATACGGTGGCAGCTTTAGCGTTTGAGATCATTATTTTACTAACAATTTGATGACCTTTACCACGTTTAACATCCAAGCTGACATTAGTGATTGATTTTTTAATCACTAGTTTTTTATCAGTTACCTTCCAACCACGCTGACGAAGTTTAGGCAAAACCTCGTATTTAAACCAATGCTGATGAATAACTGATTGTTTATTAAAAACAAACTCATTTTGTAAAGCCCCTTTACATAGTTCAAAGCCTAAATTTGTGAGCTCTGTGATAACGGTATTTTCAAGCGATGCATTGAGAATATTTGCTGGTGCTGAGTTTGGAGCGTAATTACCATCTTGATAGTTAAAGGTAAGCGTAAGCTTTAATTGGTTATTGCTATTACTAACATCAATAACCGCGCAAGTATCTGCTACCCGTTTTATTTTTTTACGTTCAGATGATTGGTAATGGGGTATCACACCGTCACCAAAATTTGCAGCTAATTGCTTATAGACACGATCAAAATTAGCTGTATGAATGGCTGGGATCGCTCTGATATGAGCAACTTCTTCACCACTTAGTGGCGTACGTAAACGGCCTATGCGTAGTGACTCTGTATCAAGGTAAGTTGGTGGTGTGGTTTTAAGTAAGAACCAGGATTGTTTACCCGTTAAACTTACATTTAATTGAATAAGATCTTTTTTGTGTGACCACGAAAAACTCAGATCTTCAGCACTATCAGCTTTAATCGACTGACGAGAACGCCCAAAAAACAAACGCTGAGAAGCAATCAACTGCTGTAATGCGTTAAATCCCCATTGCCCTCTAAGCTCTAAATTACCAAGTGCATTTTGAGAACGGATCCAACTGTATAAACGAAAATCAGTTTCGAGTAAATCGGATGGTGTTACAAAACTATTAAGCTGCTGATCAGTAAGGTTTCTACCGAGGGTATACTGATGTTCTGCAGAGAAAGCGGCAATTTTGGGTGTTAAAATAACCCGATTGTTTTCTACATCAAGCACAAATAAAAGTACATTTTTAGCTTGTGCTGACTGGTTTTGCTTAAGTGTTGTTAGCTCTTCAAACCAATCATTCATTATATAGTCTTGGCCGTAATCACCAGAATGATCAATCTTCAGCTTTAACAATACAGCAGCCAAGTGGCGACAGTTAGTTTTGGCATTACATGAACAGTGTCGATCAACTGCAAAACCATTGGCTAACTTCTTTATCTCTATGTGTTGGGTAAAAGTACTGCCTTGATTTCCAAACACCGAGGCATCAATGACAGAGAAATCATGATTATGCTCTAACCAATTAATTTGACCATTTGCTACGTACTCTTTTGCTTTACTGAGCACATGAGGCTTAAACAGCTGTTTAATAAATCGTTCAGATAAAGGAAATTGAGTCGCTTGCTCTTGCTTGATCTCTTCAAAAATAGCGAGTAGGTCATTCTTAGATAAGTTAGCAGACATATTGCTCAGGGCAGTAAAAAATAAAAATAATTTTACCAGTATATGATTTATCGGCGTCGAGCTAAAGCATTAAAATGATTAAAAAGACTGGTTGGAGCTGATAAGTTAGTAAAAAAATGATCTCAATACAAAAACAGCTGAATTTAATAGTTAAACACAACTAACCAACAATAAACCCACAAGTTATAAACATATTGCTAATAATTAAGCGCGTTTACAGATCACATTTTTACTAAGTTATAAAAAAATAGCGGTAAGAGTGAAAAATATAGCTAATCAGTTAGTAAAAAAATGATCTATGAGCTCAATAGTAAGGTTTATTGATATTTCAGATCATTATTTTACTAACAAAACACAGTTTGGGATCAGAATTTTACTAACAAAAAAAGCCTTCAGATCAGATTTTTATTAACTAGTTAAATGCATTTAATAACTTAGTTAGCTGTTCTAAGCGCTTGTCAGTCATCACTTTATTATCAATTTTGATTGATAAATCACCACTTTTTAAATTACGTTGCAAGCTAATGTAATTATTTTCTAGTAGTGCTTCTCGACGTTGAGTTGACTGTGGCTCAGCGGTAAGCAATTTAGTGATCGCCATTGCACGCTTATCATCACCAATTATCTCTTCTAAGCTATTATCGTGTGTCAGATGATTTACTTGCTGATTAAAACTATGCTCATCACGTTCTTTTGCTGCAATCAGTTTTTTAGCTACTTCACGGCCAACATGATTCGCTGTTGGATAAAGGGCAAGTACAGCAGCAGGAAGCTTCTCAAAGGCTTTAATTGCATCAGCAATAGCTGTATGCGATACACCTTCAATGGCGGCTACTTCACGGTAAGAGCCTTTTTTTCCCTGTGCAACTAACTCATCTTTTGTTTGTTGATATGCTTGGCCAAGTTCCCAGAGGCTAGGGGCAATATATTGGTCTGACGATACCGCTAAAATCTTAGCATCTAAATCTGTAAAATCACTCGAACTAAGAACCATGTAGTCAGCATTGCCGATTATACATGCCATACGACGACGTGAGCCGGCTAATACCAACATTTCATCACCTTTGTCCCAACATAGGGCGGGGTGTTGGTTACGACCATCCTCGGCTATTGCAGGGAGTATATCAGCGACAGACTTTTCATTGAGTAATACTTGAACACGACGATTTTTTGCGTACACCTTGGTGGTACTTTCTATTTCAGCATGCGGGATCACTTTGCAAACGAGTGTGATCTGACGATTAGGATCGCTTGGTGCAGGCATTTTGATCACATCGCCTGCGTTTGCTTGTTCTAGTAATTCATCAAGATTGCTATTACCAATTGAAGTAGCAAAAGGATCTAAGCTGGTGTCATTTTTACGTTTTTTAGCCATTTTTTGTTAACTACCTTACTTAGTTTCATTCAATTGAGATTGTGTTGATTGCCAGTTTGAACGGATCAGCATTTCTAATTCATCAACAACATCTTTTATATTTTCTTGAGCTCTGATCAGTGATTCTCTACTTGCTAAGCTGTCAGATGTTTTTTGATCAAAAATAGTATTGAATGACGAAGAGCTCGCTGTAATTGCCGAGCTGTGGTTAATTGGGTAACTCATTACCTGACGACCAAATGCACTGCGTACATCTTTAACGATGTCACGCTGTGAATGATTGCCTTTTACGTAATTAGTTACTAAAAATTGCATAAAGTCCCAGCCTTCATGACCTAAAGATGCAACGGTATGATAGATCTCGCCTAAACGTTTTAAATATTTGTTATTAGCATCGAAATCAACGGCCTCAGGATGCACCGGGATCAGCATTGCCGTAGATGCCATTAAAGCATTATAAAACATGAAGTTAAGAGATGGAGCTGTATCAATTAAAATGATATCGAATTGATCCTTGACCGGATCAATAACTTTTTCTAATAGTTTATGGTAATGACGGGTTTTTTCATAACTTGAACTATCTTTTAGCAACGTTGCAGTTTCATGTTCAAAGTAAAAGTCATCCATACCAGAAGGCAAAATGCGTATATTTGGGATATGCGTAGGCAAAAAAGCATTTGTAACAAGTTGCTGCCAAGTTTCATCTGGATCTAAATCAATGCAATCTCGCATTAAATCACCGACCGTGATCGGTTCAGGTTCACTGGGTGGGAAAAAACTTGATGATGACCCTTGCGGATCTAAATCAATAATACCAATACGGTAACGTTTAATGTTAGTCGTAGCTAGGGCTGCAGCAATATTTACCATACTGGTTGTTTTACCACAGCCGCCTTTTAGAGAGTTGATAACAATAACTTGTAATTTATCGTCAACATTGCGGTGATCTGGCTGAATATCCATTATATCTGCCATAGCAAATATATTTACCAAAGTGTAAGCGTAATGGCCGTTTGCACCGCGTTTGATGTTTAGCTCATCAAAATCACCATTGTCATGGCGGCGTTTTAAGGTACGATTGTTACAGCCTAACAGATCTGCTGCTGCTTTTTGAGTGTAAGTTCGAAGCTCTTTTTCTTCAGATTTTAAGTGGGCACGATAATGCTGAATACGTCCTGCTAATGATTTTTCTGCGACTTCTGCAGTTGCTTTTAAAAGCCGATAGGTGGATAGCGCATTATTATGAATTGACATACTTTATTCCTCAAAGTTAGGTATTAAGTATAATGTCCATTCAATTGACTGTAAACAACTATTTATGACGACATGGCTTTTAATAACAAGACATTTAGAATTAATTTGTAATTTTAAAATTGCTTAGTATAAATAAAGAAGTTTAAAGGTGGTTAAATATATAAGGTAGTAAAGGTTAAGGGCATAAAATACACATCTAAGTTTTTGATATATATAAATAATAGTAAAAAAAGTGGATCAGGTTTATACTTGGTTAAGATCAGATCTTTAGTAACTGACAGATCGTAATTTTACTAACTCTGAATCTGAGACTTAAGTTATGCACAGTTTGAACACAGGTTTACGCACAAAAACCGCTGTTGAGATCAGTTTTTTACTAAGATAATTAAGAACTTATCCACTTACGATCGGGATAAATAGGCTGTTCAATTAGTATAGATCTGATCTGTAGTAGGTATAGATCAGATCTATGCTAACTGATTCGATGATTATCCACAGGCATTAGTAAAAATTAGATTTATGTCGTGTATTTTTGGTTAAAAAACAAAAATAGACGGACAAAAATATGCGTGAGTTAGTAAAATTTAGACTTATAACCGTAGTGTTAGTAAAAAACTGATCTGAAAATCAAGATCATTAAGGTTACTTAGTAAAATAGTGATCTGAACATATATTTTAATCCCAGATCAGTTTTGTACTAACTTAAACATTTAACTTTTTCTGTTTAATGTGTTGTTATTAGCTGTCGCAATAAAATTGGAAATAAGAACAATGAACCGAAAGGTCAACATCTCGGTAGATAACTTACCCGATACATTACGGGGTCAGATCCACGGGGTGGAAAGTGCAATAGATAACGAAAGCCTCGCATTATTTACAGACAATAAAGATGTGCGAGTTTCATTAGAAAATGCAGCGCATGGACTAAGGGCCTATTCGAATACTTTTAATCATTATGATTTGTGGGGACGTTTTGTTCGCTCAGGCCATAAAAAATTACCACTCGAAGAAGCGCCTAAAAAAACCATTATTACTCGAAAAATATCCGAAAAAGTGGATGGCATTTTGTATGATGGTGAAATTAAAATTACTCCAGCGGTAGTAAGTACCCGTAAAGACGGTGAAGATGTTGAATATTTAGTTTGGCCATCAGATCGTGAAGAAAAAGTAGAACGTGCATTAATCCGTTTAGCTTCTAAAGGTAAAATTGTTAAAATCAATTTTAAGTCCGGTATTCAATATGCCGTGGTTTTTTCGATGAACGAATTAGCGCAAGAACTTAAAGCTGTTGGGCAATCAATGCCTTACCCACAAATCAAAGAAGCATTAGAAGCACTGCAAGGTTCTAAGCTATCGTTTAAGTATTCAGCGACAGATACTAAAAATACCAATATTGATGATTCATTTTACGAATCAAATATGAACTTTCTTTCTTCTTTGCACTTTAGTGGTAAAAAAGGGCAAGGCGGTAATGTTAAATGTGTTGCGTGCTTGAATGCGTTTGTCCATAACATGATCGATAACCTTGAATACAAAGGTTACTATTTCAATAGCGCGCAAGAATTAAAGCGCGGATTATCTCGCTGGATGATGTTGCGTCTTTATCATCTTTGGCGCTATGCGGCACCAGGAAAAACATATCATTTTAGATTGTTATCTATCATGGAAAAATATGGCTCAATTTATTCAACTGACGATATCACTGAAAATAAATTAAAAGCATTGCGTCGTGATATGACCACTACGATGAAAGATCTTATCGAAAAAGGTGCTATTTCAGAATATAGCATTACTAATGTTAAAGATGATAAAACTGGCAACATTGTCGATTATACATACGAGATGCATCCTTCAGATCAGTTTTGTGATGAAATACTTACTTTGAATAAGCATAACAAACGTATTGAAATTCAAGGTGGTAAACGCATAGTTGAAAATGCAGTTTTAATCGACGAAGATAAAATTGAAGAAATAGTTAAAGATTAACTTACCGCTTAAGCTTATTCTGACTAAGGCCGCTATATAGCGGCCTTTTTAACATAATTATTTATCAACTTGTTCCAAATATAATCTATCAACAAGAAAATCATACTCTCGTTTACGCGGATGGCTTTGTGGTTTTTGATAATCTGATAACGTACCTAGTTTTACATCCGGTTCAGGGTTTATCAAAATAAAAGGTAGTGCGGCACTAACATGATAACGATTTTGCGCGGTGTATCTCACATTTACTTGTGGGCTAACGCGGGTTGGGCGTCTTATTCGTAATTTATCTTTATCTCCTAAACTAGCGACACGTAATTGTTCTTGAGCAACGAGTGTTTGCCAACTGAGTTGATCTATCATTCTAGGATTGGAATAACCGGCTGATTTTTCGAGCATGGCTAGTGCCATCTTTTTTGTCAGTGTTTTAGTCGCGTGTTTGTGCATCCAGGTAAAACGAACTGAAAAAGGGGAGTTTACTTCAAAATGAATTTTACGGTACGCGGCGAGTGTTATTAAATTTGGTATCGCATTATGAACCGCTTCAAAGCGAGCATCATTATTATCAATGGCTAGAATACATTCTTTAAATGCAGCTTTTGCTTTATTTAATTGTTGAATTCGAGCAACAAGTTGTTTTTGATCCGCATTTTTTATTACCAGTAACCCAGGGTGACGTTTTAAAACACGACTACTTAAGCCTGATTTTTTATAGATATCGTTAAATGAATTTAAAATCAACTTTTGGCCCGTAGCACCTGTAATTTTCGTAACATTGATCGATTGAGGGACTATCTTTTCATCGTTACTATCAATATCAGGCAATTGATAATAATCAGCCTTTGAATAATCGCATTGCATTAAATCATCAATAAAGTGATTAGTTAAATCACTAAGTAAATCGAACTGACTGCGAATTTGTACTTTAGTTACCATAAGAACACATCATACAATATAGATGATAATAGTCTACCATAGCCGCAGTTAAACTAAAAACAAAGCAGCGCACAATCACCTGTTTATATATTGTCAAATCTTACTCGATGCAAAGTAAATATTATAAACCAATAAAGTATGATGTGTTCTTTATTCTTGGTAAGGATCTTATAACGGATAGGTTGATAGTTTTTCTAACTTAAAAGTTCGATCATCTCTAAATAAGTATGTTTAAATATTGCCTTTGAGCTGATGATTAAGTACATCATGTTGCTGCAATTGCATAATCTCCGATCCGATAGAAGTATTTACCTCAAGTATAAGTTGTGTAGTTAAAGGGTGAGGACTAACTCTATTGTAGTTTTCAGTTGCCAATGGATACTGGTATATCAATGCAATAATTTACGGGAGCTTATTGATGTGACCAATTCTATAAATTACTCATAGGCACACTATTTCAATTTTGCTTCAGGGGATTATCTAATTTGAAACAGCTTAAAAATTATCAGTCGTGCAGTTGCAGTGAGTAAGTTTATGGCTATGAGCACAAAAATAAACAGCGCTTACAGACTTTATAACCATGAAGCTTAAGTAATCGTCGATATAGTTAAAGAGCTGAACTACAGTGATAACAAGCTGCTAAACCTATCTAGTTTAAGCCAAGCATTATAAAAATGTTGTATGAACGCCGAGAAATAGGCCAATAAGATGTATAGGAGTTGGAGTCAAAATCAGCGCTCGAATTTTACAATTACATACTATTGCTTAATTTAATTGCAGTGTTATTCAGGCTTAAATTGACAACTATCAGTAATTTGAAATACGTGCCAACATGAATCAAACAAGGTAATTACAAGCGGCCTCAGGCGAACTGAATTTCATTTAATTTAGGTATACCTTTGTATTACCCCGCACACATAGCACATATTTTAAACTTCAGCCATTTGATATAAAAAATAACTTAATTTTATCTGTAAAGTTAAGAGTACACAGCATTGTAATTTAAGTATGATGTGTTCTTATTTTTAGTTATAGAGTAGGCACTTGATTAATTTACTACGGTCTCGCTCTGTTATTTAATTTTATGTTTGATATTAATAAGTTAAACAATACCCAGTGCATATTTAAAAAAATAAAAAGGTGGCAGAACAGTGCAAATCATCAATAATATTTATCTCATAACTAAATAATTGATAATTAGCGAATATAGTCCTTGAACAGGGGCACTGCATACGTTAATTTTCATCTATCAGGTAAATGTAGGAATGAGGAAATTAATATGCAGTCGTGGAACCCAAATAGCTGGAGAGAGCTCCCAATACTTCAGCAGCCACAGTATCCAGATCAAGAAGCGCTGAAAACTGTTGAAGGCCAATTAAAGAGTGCACCACCACTGGTCTTCGCAGAAGAGACCCGTAGTTTATTTAAACAACTAGAAGACGTTTGTGAAGGCCGTGCCTTCTTACTTCAAGGTGGTGATTGTGCTGAATCATTTAGTGACTTTAATGCCGCTAATATTCGTGACACATTTAAAACAATATTACAGATGGCAGTCGTACTAACTTATGGCGGTAAATGCCCTGTGGTTAAGATTGCGCGCATGGCAGGGCAATATGCTAAACCACGCTCAGCAGATTTAGAAACCATTGATGGGGTATCTTTACCTTCATACCGTGGTGATATCGTAAATAATTTTGAGTTCACTGAACAAGCGCGTATTCCCGATCCACAACGCTTAATGACGGCTTATCATCACAGTGCAGCAACATTAAATTTATTACGCGCATTTGCACAAGGTGGACTTGCAGATTTACATCAGGTAAATCGCTGGAACATGGGTTTTGTTGCAGCAAACCCACTTAAAGAAAAATACCAACAACTTGCGGATAAGATTCAAGATGCGCTTGAGTTTATGGAAGTGTGCGGTATTAACTCAACAATTGCACCAAGCCTTAAAGAGACTGATTTATACACCTCTCATGAAGCGTTATTACTGGGGTATGAAGAAGCGCTTACTCGCCGTGATCATCTATCTGGCGATTGGTATGACTGCTCAGCACATTTTGTTTGGATTGGTGAACGTACTCGCCAACTTGATCATGCACATATCGAATTCTTTAAAGGTATTAAAAATCCAATTGGGGTAAAAGTTGGTCCAGGAATGGATCCTGACGACTTAATTCGTTTAATTGATGCGCTTAATCCAGATAACATCCCAGGGCGCTTAACATTAATTACACGTATGGGTGCTGATGTACTTCCTGAAAAGTTGCCGGCCTTAGTACGTCGCGTTCAACAAGAAGGCCGTAAAGTAATTTGGAGTTCTGATCCAATGCACGGGAATACTGAAAAAGCGACATCAGGGTATAAAACCCGAAGCTTTGACAATATTTTGCGTGAGATCAGCCAGTTCTTCGCAGTTCATAAAGCTGAGGGCTCGTATGCAGGTGGTGTTCATTTAGAAATGACTGGCCAACATGTTACAGAGTGTACTGGTGGTGCTTACGGATTATCTGATGACGATCTAGCACAGCGTTATCGCACACAGTGTGACCCACGTTTAAATGCTGATCAGGTATTAGAACTTGGCTTCTTAGTTGCAGATTTATTAAAAGACGCACGTAAGTAGAGTTAGTCCAAAATCAAAAGCCGCATCTGCGGCTTTTTTAATGTCCGATATTATTTTTATACCTTGTGTAACTATAATTAGCTATATTGAAGTTAGTACTTACGTCGCTCAAGGTTAGTATCAGAAATGATCTTAGCGGAAATTTCTTCTACAGAGTGATGGGTCGAATTTAAATACGCCAGCTTATGTTTTTTATACAGCATTTCAACTTCGCGTACTTCGATTCGACATTGCTTAAGTGATGCGTATTTTGAATTAGCCATACGGCGTTGGCGAATATCAGCCAACCTGACTGGATCAATCGTTAAACCAAACAGCTTATGCTTATAGGCTACTAAGCACTGTGGTAAGTTACCCGAATCTAAATCTTCTTCAGTGATAGGGTAATTAGCTGCTTTAATACCATACTGTAGCGCTAAATATAAACTAGTTGGCGTTTTACCACTGCGGCTTACGCCGACCAAAATTATATCGGCTTCAGCATAGTTACTAATATTAGCGCCGTCATCATTAGTAAGCGCATAGTTCACGGCATCAATTCTAAAGTCATAACTTTTTTCATGCATTGAATGAGTACGATGAATTTTAGGCACAGGCGCTACTTTTAGTTCTTGCTCAATTTTCTCACTAAATGTAGTTAAGAAATCATAAGTAACGGCGGTCGATGAGCGAATAATTTCACTTAAATTGTGATTAACAAAAGTAAAAAAAACCAATGGTTTTTCGCCTTCGCGTTGTGCCGTTGCATTGATCAATGCTTTTATTTCGTTCGCTTTTTTTTCAGTTTCAACAAAAGGGATAGTTTTATGATTAAATTCAACGGGAAATAATGACAAAGTGGCGTGGCCAAATACTTCAGAAGTGATAGCTGTACCGTCAGAAATATAAAATGCAGTTCTCATATTAACCTTTTTATTACGTTTAATAGTTAAAATAGCCACCCTACGGTTTACGTAAGGTCTATTGCCAGTGTAGAATGAAGGTGACCTTTTTAGAAGGTTTTCTTTCTTAACTCTCACAGTTATTACTACAATTTGTTTTTTTGGAGAAAGATCCGTGCAAGAATACGTTCTCTGGTATCAAGAGCTTGGTATGCAAGATGTTCCTCGTGTTGGCGGCAAAAATGCCTCACTCGGCGAAATGATTTCTAACCTAGCAAACGCTGGTGTACAAGTCCCAGGTGGTTTTGCTACTACCGCAGACGCATTTAATGAGTTTCTTGAGCAATCAGGACTAAATGCAAAGATCCACGACATTTTAGACACACTGGACGTGGAAGATGTAAATACACTAGCAAAAGTCGGCGCTGATATTCGTCAGTGGATTATCGACACCCCATTCCAACCTAATTTAGACCAAGCCATTCGCGACGCATACAGCCAACTCCACGGCAATGCAGCAGACGATGTTTCATTCGCAGTACGTTCATCAGCAACAGCTGAAGATATGCCTGATGCATCATTCGCAGGTCAACAAGAAACCTTCCTAAATGTACGTGGTATCGACTCAGTAATGGTCGCCATCAAGCATGTGTTCGCATCGCTTTTCAATGACCGTGCCATTTCATACCGTGTTCACCAGGGTTATGATCATCGCGGCGTAGCATTATCTGCGGGTATTCAACGCATGGTACGTTCTGATAAGTCATCGTCTGGCGTTATGTTCAGTATTGATACTGAATCAGGTTTCGAAGATGTCGTGTTTATCACCTCAAGTTATGGTCTAGGTGAAATGGTTGTACAGGGCGCAGTAAACCCTGATGAATTTTATGTTCATAAACCAACACTTGCTAAAGGTAAGCCATCTGTAGTGCGCCGTAATATTGGCTCAAAAGCGATTCAAATGATTTACTCTGCCGATCAAGCGCATGGTAAACAAGTAGAAATCGTAGATGTAGATGCAGCCCTTTCAAATAAATTCTCAATTACCGATGCCGAAGTTCAAGAGCTTGCAAAGCAAGCTGTGATCATCGAAAAACATTATGGCCGCGCGATGGATATCGAGTGGGCAAAAGACGGTAATGACGGCAAGCTATACATTGTACAAGCTCGCCCTGAAACAGTTCGTTCAAACGAAGATACGAATGTTATGGAGCGTTTTCAACTAAATGGCAGCAGTGCTGTTGTCGTTGAAGGACGTGCCATCGGTCATAAAATTGGCTCAGGTGTTGTTCGTGTACTTGATTCGATTAAAGAAATGGATCAAGTTCAACAAGGTGACATTTTAGTAACCGACATGACTGATCCAGATTGGGAACCTATCATGAAACGTGCTGCAGCGATTGTAACTAATCGTGGTGGTCGTACATGTCACGCGGCAATTATTGCCCGTGAGTTAGGTATTCCAGCAGTTGTAGGCTGTGGTAATGCAACTGACCTAATTAAAGCAGGCCAAGAAGTAACCGTATCATGTGCTGAAGGCGACACTGGCTTTATTTATGAAGGTATTTTAGATTTTGAAATCCTCACTTCACGTGTCGATAAAATGCCTGAACTACCAATGAAAATCATGATGAACGTTGGTAACCCAGATCGTGCATTTGATTTTGCACGCTTACCACACTCAGGTGTTGGTCTTGCGCGCGTTGAATTTATTATCAACCGTATGATTGGTGTGCATCCTAAAGCATTGCTAAATTTTGATGCTCAAACAGATGAGTTAAAAGCTGAAATCACACAGATGATTGCAGGTTATGAATCACCGGTTGAATTCTATATTGCTAAATTAGTTGAAGGTATTTCGACCTTAGGCTGTGCATTTGCACCAGAGCGTGTAATTGTTCGTATGTCTGATTTTAAATCAAATGAATATGCTAACTTAGTTGGCGGACAACAATACGAGCCTGAAGAAGAAAACCCAATGATTGGTTTCCGTGGCGCAGCACGTTATATTTCGGAAGATTTCCGTGACTGTTTCGCACTAGAGTGTGAAGCAATCAAACGTGTTCGTAACGACATGGATATGGCCAACATTGAAATCATGATCCCATTCGTACGTACCCTTGAAGAAGGTAAACGTGTTATTGAATTACTTGAAGAACATGGTCTTAAACGTGGCGAAAATGGCTTAAAAGTAATCATGATGTGTGAACTTCCATCAAATGCATTACTTGCTGATGAATTTTTAGAACATTTTGATGGCTTTTCAATCGGTTCAAACGATTTAACGCAACTTACGCTTGGTTTAGACCGTGACTCAGGATTAATTGCCCATTTATTTGATGAGCGTAACCCTGCAATCAAAAAACTACTTTCTATGGCAATTCAAACTGCCAAAGCAAAAGGAAAGTATGTTGGTATTTGTGGTCAAGGTCCATCAGATCATGAAGACTTTGCTGCGTGGTTAGTAGAGCAGGGAATTGATTCTGTTTCACTAAACCCAGATACAGTACTTGAAACTTGGTTATACCTTGCTAAAAAATTAGCAAAATAATCGTTAAAGTATAAAAAATGCCAGCGTTATTGCTGGCATTTTTGTTTACTCAATATGTTATAGCCTATTTATAACTTTTATCGGGCTAACTTCTTATCTAAGAACGCGCAAGATTTTGTCAGCGCTTTTTGGCAAATTGCTAAATAATGGCGTGCTTTAGGGTAATAAAAAGAGAAACACATAAGCCCTGCAATAAAAAAGATCAAAGAAGGGCCTGGTACAATAGCAAAAAATAATCCCAGCAACATAAATAAACTGCCGACTAAAACTAATACACATTTTTTCATTTCAATTCCCTCGCAATTAAGCATCTACTATGAGTATAAGTAATCACAGTCTTTTTACGATAAAAAGAGTGTTACAAACTGTAAAATCTTCAATTTCTATTGCTCTTTAGCATGATATAATCGAACAAATGCCTTAATTTACTACCGTCATGATAGCAACTATTAGCCAACAAGATGCCGCGACCGATTTAGTCGCAAGTTACTTAAAAACTATAATTAAACAAGGGTTTACTGGCGACACTGATGCAAGTTATGCCACTCGTATAACTGCATCAACTGATAACAGTATTTACCAGCAGTTACCGCAAAGTGTTATTTTTCCTAAAACTGAAAAAGATATTCAAATTGCTCTTCAAACTGCTGCACAAGACCCTTATCTATCGCTGACTTTTGGACCTCGCGGCGGTGGTACAGGCACCAACGGTCAATCATTAACTCCCGGGATCGTAGTCGATTTATCACGTTATATGCGAGAAATCCTCGAAATTAATCCTGAAGAAGGTTGGGTTAGAGTGCAAACGGGCGTGATTAAAGATCAACTAAATGATTTTTTACGCCCTTATGGATTTTTCTTTGCACCTGATTTATCAACGAGTAATCGCGCAACAATCGGCGGAATGGTTAATACCGATGCATCAGGACAAGGCTCACTGGTGTATGGTAAAACTAGCGATCATGTTTTAGGACTTACCACTTATTTAGTCGATGGCACACAAATGTCAACGACACCAATTGACATTGATAAAGCCAAACTAATTGCCGAACAAAACACTACAATCGGTAAACTGTACGCAACAGTGCTTGATATTTGTTTGTCTGAGCGGGATGCAATTTTAGCCAAGTTTCCACGTTTAAATCGCTTTTTAACCGGATATGACCTAGAGCATGTGCTAAGTGATGACTTACAAACTTTTGATATGAGTAGGCTAATAACTGGCTCAGAAGGTTCGCTTGGTATTGTTACTGAGGCTAAATTAAACATCACACCTATTGCTGAATTCAAAACCTTAATCAACATCAAGTATGATAGCTTTGATTCGGCACTGCGGCATTCACCATTTTTGGTCGATGCCCGTGCTACCTCAGTTGAAACCGTTGACAGCAAAGTTTTAAATCTTGCACGTGAAGATATAATTTGGCATTCAGTATCGGACTTAATAACCGATGTGCCAAATAAAGATATGCAAGGGCTTAACATGGTTGAGTTTAATGCTGTATCGCCTGATGACATAAAAGACAAAGTTGAGTCGCTTTGTGCATTACTCGATGATTGCGTTGCACAACAAAAAAACGGCGTAATTGGTTATCAACTTACCAGCAGTAAGACTGATATTTTGAAAATTTATGCCATGCGTAAAAAATCAGTTGGCTTGTTGGGTAATGTTAAAGGCGCACAAAAACCTTTGGCGTTTGCTGAAGACACCGCCGTACCACCTGAGAATCTTGCAGATTATATTGTTGAATTTAGAGCTTTGCTCGATAGCCATAATTTACAATATGGCATGTTTGGTCATGTTGATGCCGGTGTATTACATGTTAGACCGGCACTTGATATGTGTGATCCCGAACAAGAAAAATTACTGCGAGTGATCTCTGATGAAGTTGTTAAACTCACAGCTAAATACGGTGGTTTAATGTGGGGCGAGCACGGCAAAGGGTATAGAAGTGAATATGGCCCTGAGTTTTTTGGTGAGCATTTATTTAAGCAATTACGACTTATAAAATCAGCTTTTGATCCTAACAATAGGATTAATCCCGGAAAAATATGTACTCCGATTGAAAGTAAGGACTCACTAGTTAGTGTTGACGGTCAAAAGCGTGCGTGGTTCGACAGACAAATTTCGGTTGATGTTAAAACTAGTTTTAATAATGCAATGACATGCAATGGCAATGGTATTTGCTTTAACTATGATGAAAACTCTCCTATGTGCCCATCATATAAAGTAACCGGTGATCGTCGTAATTCACCTAAAGGTCGCGCAAGTTTAATGCGCGAATGGTTACGATTACAAGAAGCAAAAGAGATTGATTTAATTGAGGTTGAAAAAGAACTTAATAAAGGTGAAGTGATCACCTGGTGGGAACGTTTTCAACATAGCCGCGATAAAAAGAAAGGCGTATATGATTTTTCTCATGAAGTTAAAGCCTCAATGGATGAGTGTTTAGCGTGTAAAGCATGTACCACAGCGTGCCCAATAAAAGTTGATGTGCCGACTTTTAGATCGCGTTTTTTAAATTATTATCACAGTTACTACGCGCGCCCACTTAAAGATTATCTAGTCGGTAATATTGAAGCCAGTGCACCATTAATGGCCAAATTTTCAAATGTAATAAACCCAATTGTAAAAACTAAATTAGTCAGCTCATTAATAAAAAAATCTGTTGGCTATGTTGATACACCCGTGCTTAGTTCACCACGTTTAACAAAACGGATTAATAAAACACACGAATTTAATTTTGCACAACTTTCAGGCTTATCTCCCGAGCAACAAAGTGAGTATGTACTAATTGTGCAAGATCCGTTTACCAGTTTTTATGAAGCTGAGCTGGTAGAAAGTTTTATAAAAATAATTTCCGCACTAGGCAAGAAGCCAATACTGTTACCGTTTAAGCCAAATGGAAAACCGCAACACGTTAAAGGTTTTTTAAATGAATTTAAGATCACAGCAAAAAATGCAGCAACATTTTTAAATTCATTATCTGAAATAAATGCACCACTTGTAGGTTTAGATGCATCATTAGTAATGTGTTATCGGGATGAATATAATTCTATTTTAGGTGATGAACGTGGTGAGTTTGAAGTGCTACTTGCTCATGAATGGTTAGCAACACAATCTTTTAAATCTTTAGCTAACAAAGTTGATAGCAATATAACATTTACGTTATTAAGTCATTGTACTGAAACAACCGCATTACCAAAAGCGGCGAATGTATGGCAAACAATTTTTACTGACTTAGGCCTAAAACTTAATACAACAGCAACAGGGTGTTGCGGTATGGCAGGTACATATGGCCATGAAGCGCAAAACCAAAAAAACTCTCGAGCATTATATGAAATGAGTTGGCAAGGTGTTGTAGAGAAAAATAAACCTGAGCAATTATTAGCAACCGGTTTTTCTTGTCGTAGCCAAGTTAAACGCTATGAAAAATTCAAACCAAAACACCCAATAGAACTACTAGCAGATAAGCTAAGCAATAACATTTAATATAAAAATGCCGCACGCTTTTAAAAAGGATTGCGGCATTTTTTATATCGTTTTTTTATTTTAAATAACTATCAGCAATAGGCTTGGTGCTCATACCATGAATAAAAACACTAAATAAAATAGTTGTCATAGCAATCGTAGCTATAAGGTATTTATTTTCGATGCCGCTATCGATCACCATTAAAGTAAATACAATAGATGCTAAGCCTCTCGGGCCAAACCAAGCAAAAGTAAAACGTTCTTTCATTTTTAATTTAGTAAATTGTAATGACAACATCACAGGGATAATTCGAATAAGCGTTGTACTCAGTAGTGCAAATACAGTAAGTGCCCATGATAATTCTGGCAAAACTAAATAGCTGCATACAAAACCAAATAAACACCAGATCAACAAACCAGTAAAGTCCGCGATGTGTTCACTATCTTCAACGAGTTTTAAGCGTAAAGCCTGATCGGTAAATCTATCAAAAATTAATCCAGCAACAAACACCGCAATAAAACCACTGCTATGCAAACTTTGTGCGATTGAAAAAATGGCCATTGCCATACCAACCACTAAAAATGGGCTACTATTATTTGAAAAATAATGACGTTGCATGGCAAATTTAATCGCGGGAATGATCAATCCCATTGCAGCAACTGCAACCAGAATAGCCACACCTAATTCACGCGCAAAAACAATGACCGTATCAAAAACCGAAAATGTAGATGCAGGCTCTTTTGCTAACAACATCAAGACTAAAAATATTGGCACACATAAACCATCGTTTAAACCACTTTCAGTATTGATCCCTTCACGAATTTTTTCAGGCACCGCGCTGCTATTTAATAATCCTTTACTAAGCGCTGCATCTGTCGGCGTTAATATTATTGCAACTAGTGCAGCTTGAATAAGTGTCAGCTGGGTAAACATTAAACTCGCAATAATAATTCCAGCAAACAAGGTAAGTGGTAAAGCAATAAAAAGTAATAGGCTAGGGTATTGAAAACTGTGTTTTAAAACCATCAGTTTGGTTTTTGCGGCATCAGTAAATAAAAATATGCTCAGTGTTAATTCTATTAAAGGTAATAAGTGATCTAAGTCTCTGGTTAAATATGCCGTTTTACTTGGTAGCATAAACCCGATCAACGCACCGATAATAACAAAAAACATAGGTCCGGTAATTTCAGCTCGCTCTAATTGATGCATAGATAATGAATAAATTAAAAAGGCTAAACCCACTGCAGCTAATACAACATATTCCATTTAGATTTTCCTTTTAAGTCCAGATTTTGCTCGTTCTTTGATATTTGTCTGAATATATATTTGATCGGTGGTGGCAATTTTTGCATGTCCTAAATCTTCTGATAAATGTTTTAAAGGGCGAGTTTGTGCATCATGCGTAGCACCAGTATGTCTGAGCCAATGCGCTGTTGCCGATTCTAGTTGCTCGGCATCATCAGTAAAGCCATCATCAAGTAAAGATTGTTTGGCTAAATCAAAACTTTGTTGAACTAAGCGACGAATTTGTCGAACGGTCATTCCGCCTTGACCACGAATTTTATGCACCAATGGTTCAGATTCATCAACGCGGGGCAGGGCTGGTAAACCTCGGTACAACCTATAACGTTTTAAATAAGTTACAAAATCTTCACTGAGTGTGACATCACGTAATTTATTTCCTTTACCCATAATTCTTAAAAACCAAAAGCCATCATTATCTTGCCAAAAATGAGACATAACAGGCGACCATTGTGGTCGCTCTGATAGTTCAGAGATCCGTAAATAAAGACCTTTTAAACACGCTAAGGTAAATAAATTTCTTTCAAGATCAGGTTGTTGCTCACACTTATCACGTGTGACACCAAATACATATTCCCATTGAATATCACTCAAGGTATCAGGAATTTTTATTTGTGATTGCACAACTAAATAAGGGCTATTCTTTTTTACAACCGGTACAAAGTTAGCAAAGGTTTTTTCTTCTAAAATAGCAAACTTGTAAAATACATTTAAAGCAGTAAACATGGCCGCTAATGTTTGTTGGCTAGCAATAGATTCTTTGAGCATAAAAGGGCGCCAATTTTCGTTTAATCTACGGATCCCTTGCTCATCTTTATAGCGCCATTGCACTGAAGTCATCGCCCAGCTTTTATCGGGTTCGACCATAAAATCGACATAGGCTTCTATGTCTTCACGTTTTAATTCAAATACTGATTTTTCTGCGACTAACCAAGACCATAGGTAAAAGCGTTCGAGTTCGTTCCGAAAACGATTATATGTCGCTTCTGATTTTCGGCCATAAACATATAAAAATTGATACAAAAATACTAATTCTTGCTTAGATTCAGCGACAGTCAAGCCAACTTGCTGTATAAAGGTGGCAAGTTCTGGGTATTCTGATTGCATTGTATCATCTTCAAGATGGGCAATTTGATACCGTAATTGTTTTAATGTATCGACCAAAGCAACAAGCATAATATAGTTATTTCTAATAAAATAAAGTAGTTACAGTTTAACTTTAAAGTCCGATACTGTCTAGTATTGGACTTAGTGAATAATTATATTGTTAAGCTAATCAGATAATACCAAGGCAATGTTGCTGGTTTAAGGAAGGCATATGAAAAAGTTAATAGTTTTAAGTTTAGTTGCACTTACATTAGTCCTGTTTGGTTGTGCTACAACAGGTAGTGCTTCTCCAACTGAAAAGCGTAATCTAGTGCAAAATATGCGAGCAGATACACTCAGTAAATTATACAAAGAAAAACCAGATGTTAAAGAGCAAATTAAAAATGCCGCTGGTTATGCAGTATTTGATAATGCTAATGTCAATGTTGTTTTAGCCAGCTTTGGTGGCGGCTATGGTGTGGTTAAAAATAATTTGACGGGTAAATCCACTTATATGAATATGGGTGAAGCTGGTTTAGGACTTGGTTTAGGTGTTAAAGACTTTAACGTTGTAATGGTTTTTCATAATCAAGCTGCGTTAAATCGTTTTATTGAAAATGGTTGGGCCTTCGGTGGCAATGCCGATGCAGCGGCAAAATACCAAGATAAAGGCGGTGCACTTGTTGCCGAAGCCATTGCAGGTCAAGTAACTGTTTATTCATTAACCGAAAATGGCCTTGCATTACAAGCCGTACTAAAAGGCACTAAATTCTGGGTAGATTCTGAGCTAAATTAAGACATCAAAACCCTTCTAAAAGTGGGCTAGTTCGTATGATTACGCCCACTTTAATTTATTTCAGCCTATTTAACATAACGTAATTTATGGGGTGTCAGCTATCAGCTATCAGCTATCAGCTATCAGCTATCAGCTAT
>NZ_JACJEE010000024.1:0-67165 GCF_014163915.1 Pseudoalteromonas sp. SR41-8 | reverse complement strand
AAATCCTCTTTTTATATTTTACGTAAAATCGAAGTAACCGATTGAATCAAAATAGGAACTCGGCTATGGTTAATGCATCAATAAAAATAAATTAAAAACGAGTTATTCTACAGCCTCGTTAAGTGGCAAGCGCAATGCTAAAAATCCTAAATATATTGCTGGTGTCGAAAGATAAAGATGATGGAGTTCTCGCATCCTTTGAGATTCAGATAGAGTCCGAGAGAGGCGAGCGGTTATTTTGGGCTGAGGCTCGTAAGTGCCCACATGCAGAGGCTCAAATTGATTGGTCAGATGATCTTAGTGACCTACTCGCTGAATATAGTGCAAAGCGCGAGGCCTACGATCGGATAAATCACTCGGTTTTCAGCACTTTTATAGGGGAAGTAGTTGAGTATCCCGACCATCTGGCATAGGCCACTTAACAAGGCGCTGTTGTCGCAGCCTTCGGCTGCTGGGACGGTCCACTGCGTGGCCCGCCCCAAAGCTGGCGTTAGTGGCTAAGGAAAGTTATGAATCAAGCTATCCACTTTAAAACGTCGATGTTTGACGTTTCAAAAGAAAGGGAAAACGCCATCAATCCAATATATGGAATATCGTTATTGGAGTGGTTGAAGGAAGAGCTCAAAGGAGAGCTAAATATTACCAAGCCAGATGCAGAAGATTGGGGCTGGTACAGTGAGTTGCAATATGGAGGGAACACGTACCTTATCGGTTCTTGCGCTCATGTTGAGGAAGGCGAAGAGCCCGTCGGGGAGCTAGAGTGGGTGTTTCAAGTGGACAAATCCAGTAGCTTCATGGAAGTTCTTCTCGGTAAGAACAAAATGACGGCATCTGATAGCTGTTTTGTATTTTTCAAAGAGCTATTTGAAAACAATCCAAATTTCAAAGAGGTGCAGATTGCATAAGCCACTAACAAGCATATTATGTCGCCACTGCGTGGCTGGGACGGCTTACACTTCGCTCGTTCCTCGCTACGTTTCAGCCGCCCCATATGTATGGCGTTGGTATGACTCCCACTGTCAAGTTAAACACACAGATCCTTGCCTAACTTTTTAAGCCATAATTACTTCAGCTCGAATTAGAGCGAGTTAATACATAGGATGAAGCAAGTAATTTCGTCGGTTATCTTGCTGATATGACTACAGGCGTCCTGCCTTTCGTGAATCAGCTGCGCTGTTCAAAATTGTTCCTGACAATTTTGTCGTTGGTTATTACTATTTCTAGTAACAGAGCAGACCTTACTTATTTCGTCGTGGCACCTGTCTTCAGTCTATGTTCGTGGTTCAATGCAGCGTTAGCTGCATTGCCATCCTAAAGCTTCCGCGTCCTGCTCACGCCCCTTACCTACATCCATGTAGGCAACGCCGTCGGTGGTTGTGCCACACCCGATGCTTGATCCCATGCATTAACTCTAATTCGTTTATCATGCGGGTACTCTTGCCAATCTAAGTTTTGTATTCACTGGCGTAAGCACCACTTCTTTAGCAATGGCCCATATGTACGCAATCATTTCTCGGGCAATTGCGGTGACAACCAGGTTGTAGTGTTTCCCTTTGGCTATCATTTTTTTATAGCGCTTGCAGAGCCTAAGTTGTGCTTTCCACGCAATATCAATAATGTCCTTTGATAAACCTTCTTGTCGTTTTTGCATATCTGTCGATATATTTGCTGCATAGCGATAAGTGTGCGCGCCTTCAACAAGGAGGCGTCTTGCTCGGCCATTTCCGCATTTTGTGATAGCGCCAATATGGCGTTTGCCACCACTCGAGTGTTCACTGGGTACAAGACCGAGATAACTCATTAATTTACGGGGATGATCGAAGCGCGTTAAATCGCCAAGCTCAGCAACAACACCGGTGGCGACCAACAAACGAACACCTCGCATTGCTTGTATTGCTTTAACAACGGGATAATAACGCCATTGATGGACGTGATGTGTAAGTTCATTATCTAATCGTTCAAGTCGGCTTATTCGCTCGGTAATTGTTTGTAAAAACTCTTGTAAGACGATGTGCTGTGCTGGGTGTGGAAGCACAAGCTCAGTGAGCCAACGTAAATGTTTTTGTGACCAATTTGCAGTGCCTTTGTAATTAATATTATTACGAAGCAGCAGTGCTTTTAATTGATATTTAGCATCTTTTAAATCTTTCATGGCTACTTCGCGTGCGCGAGATAAATCACGTACAGCTTCATCTTCAGGCTCGGGAACATAGATAGGTGTTAAATCTTCAGATTTAAGTAATTTAGCGAGCTTAAGGGCATCACGTTTATCGGTTTTAATCTTCTCACCGGGTTTTTTAGGAATAAGAGACGGGGCAACCACATAGCAGCAATGGCCAAGGCTTGTGATTAATCTGTAAATCCACAAATTTATAGGGAATAAATTTGAACCGCGTAGCGGGCTTTAGTGAGTATCAGGGACGATACGAATAATAACCACAAGGGCCTGCTTCATAAACAAAGTGTAGCGTTGCGTCAGGGTATTTAGATTCAAACTGACGAACAAGCTTTTGAACGGCAACTTTGGAAGAAGAAAATCGACCAAGGTGAACAGGTTGTGCACCTCTATGTTCTTCAATATAGGCGACTTCATTGAATTCTTTATGTGTATCAAGTCCGATAAAAAGTATGCTATGTTTATTCATGTTAGCCTCTGCTGTTTAGTTAATAGACAAACTAATTATGGCTTTGGCTTTGAATTAAGCTAACCCACGAAAAGCGGAGGCTAACACCGTGTGGGAGTCATTATGTCTATACATTACCGATAAAACGGAGTTTTAAATGAGTTCAGTTACAAGTACAGCAGGTGTCTTTCAAGATTTCCAAATAAACGTAAAGCTGAAAATTTCTGCTCTTTGGGTAGTTGTTATGTTTTGCTATGTATATGGTGATTATATACAGCTTCATGTTCCAGGTGTATTAGCTCAAACGATGGAATTAAAAGTCGTGGCAGCTGATACTCAACTAGAACTTTTTGCTGTTGCATTACTCATGGCGATCCCCAGTGTTATGATATTTTTTACGTTAGCTCTAAAGCCTAGAGTCAACCGTTGGTTAAATATAATATTAGCTATGTGCTATATAGTTCTCCTTATTAGCGTCAACCTAGAAGAGACATGGGCTTATTATTTGTTTTTTACTGCTATAGAAATTCTGGTATCAATAGCAATAATCTTGTACGCGTGGAAATGGCCTAAAACTGAACAGTCAGTCGTAAGTAATGCATAACAAACGCCTCAAACGGAAAAATACAGTTGGTTGTTTTCACTCCGTTCAACATTTTAACCAACTATGTTTTTCCGCTTAAGCGGGCGTTGAGGTTGTAGGATTACTCTTTTTAGGAACTGGTTCTACACAATTGACTTGATTGTTTTTTAACCTTGAATCGAGTTGGTTACTGTGAGCTAATAGATATTATTCACCCACTGTAAATTGTTATGGCTCTTTCATTAGGTAAGGAGTCAAGCCTGACTTATCTTGCCAAAATAAATTCATTCCAATCAATTTCGCTGAATAAATTGACCTTACGCAGTCAAACGAAAGTGAATGCTTTCACTTCATACTGCGGCAACTATATTGCTTAGTTCATAATATAGAAAAGCTGCAAAACACGATGCATTAATAAAGGTAAGCTGCTACCTCTCCAAATAAGCCACTTAAACACCTGCAATCCCTTCCAAAACGCCCATTAAAGAAACAGCAAATCCTCTTTTTATATTTTACGTAAAAGTCAGTTGTCGATTGAATCAAAATAGGAACTCAGCTATGGTTAATGCATCAATAAAAATAAATTAAAAACGAGTTATTCTACAGGCTCGTTAGTTGCACTGGAAAATTATGAGTACAGCTGGAATTATCATTTTTGTGTTCCTACTTATCACATTTATCTTCACTTTTAGAAATTTCGTCATTTTCATAACAGCTTTTTGGCGTGGTAAATTTAAACTAAAAGAGTGTAATTGCTGGTTGTTGGGTTTTATTATTTTTGTATTAACTTTTAGTGTCACAGCGCATTTTCACGAAGAGTTAGGTATAAAGAAAACTTGTGCACAAAATGCTGCAACTTGCTAAGTGGGTGCAACTTAACACATATGAGCCTTAACTCGGTCAATAGGCACTAGTATTTTCTTTGAGCGTTTTTATTCAGTGACGGTCAATTCTAAATCAATCAACAAATTCATTTACTTCGTTTGTCGATGTGGCTGTTAAGCAAGTAGCTTACGGCAAACACATATAGGCGCGTTACTCAGTAATCGATTATTGCGATCTCATTGCAGCCTACTTTTTTGCATATCTTTAATGGGTTTTTACAAACATTACATAAAAGCTAGATACAAAAAAGCCCGCATATTTTATGTATCTGCGGGCTTTTTTATCAGTTCAAATAGACACTGATTCGTTGCAGTTTACTAAAATGTATAACTTGCGCCGATAAAGTATTGTGTACCGGTATGGCTGTATTCTCTCGTTAAGTTGAGATCTCCGTCTCCGGTACCATATATGCGTTCAACTTCGTCTGTTAAATTAATAATTTCCAGTGAAAGCGAAATGTTTTCATTCACATTATAAAATGCAGATACGTCTACATGAGTCGGACCAAACTTACGCTCTTGAGCATGGCCGTTTCCGGCTGGCTCTTGAAGTAGGTAATCATCGCGTTTGTTTAATGATATACGAGCGCCATAGTTTTCTTCATCATAATACAATGTTGCATTATAAGAATTGGGTGACAAGCCTGTAGAGTCTTGTGCGCTTACATGTGTGAAGTTAGCAACCACACCAAAGTTAGACAGCCAACCGTCTAAAAAGATAAAGGGTTGTTGATACATCAGCTCATAACCAGTCACGCTATAGCCGTCGTTATTATTGACTGGTATGCGGTGTGTATAGGTTTGCGATGCGGGGTCACCTAGGGGGGCTGTGGCTATATACTGAGGATCAGCGTAAATAGATGGCCAAAACTCTTCGTCTACCAGTTTTTCTACTTCTTCAGTATCAAGAGAGGTCACTATGTCTTTATTAAAAACATTAAAAGCAACAACAGCTTCTTCTGCGAAATACCATTCAACACTCAGGTCAACATCATTTGATTCATAAGGGTTCAGTCCAGGATTACCTAAGTTACCTACAGTAAAAGTCGTATACCCAAACTGCGGTGAAGCAATATTTAAACTACCTAGACTTGGGCGAGTCATGCTGCGAGCATAAGCAAAACGAGTCACTATATCATCGGTGACTTCAAGTGCTAAATTCATCGATGGTAAGAAGTTATTGTAATCGCGCGTAACCGACAAAGGACTATTGTTTATAATGGCTTCAGAAGTGACCTCAGTGTTGACATAGCGCACGCCAAAGTTAGTACGAAGATACATGTCACCAATTTCATGATCACTGTTTAATTCAAGGTAAAGGGCTTGTGTTTTCTCACCTACCACCCAGCCTTGAGCTGCATTATTGGTATAATTATGAGTAAGAATACCGTCGGCCTCTAGCTTATCAAAGTCAGCAACAAGAAAAGGAGCCAAAGTAGCGCCATCTAAGCCTTTACCAAAATCCGAATACGGAAATGGGGTTGTATATTTTGAAGGGTCAAAGGGAGTAAAGTCACCATCTGCCGTTCTATATTCTACTTCTCTGTCATTAAAGGCAAGTCCGGTTTTTATATCAAAGCTATCTCCGGCATAAGCGAGATCCAGTTTCACTGTGGTATTTGATTTTTTAACATCGTCACTACGATTAGAGGCATTGACTGCATCAAGGTAGTTATTAGGATCGGTCGTATCGTAATCGCCATAATCTACTGTCGCTGCATTTCCACTGCTGTAATCATAGGAGTAGAAGTGGGGAACCGATCGGTAGTAATAACGAATTTCTTCTCTGTCAGCGTCGTTTTTAGCCATACCAGCCATAAGGTCAAGCGACCAGCGATCATTAAGTTGAATATCGCCAGATAACACATACTGGTCAAATATCGAATCTGACACCTGGTATCGGCTTTCGTACCATGAGGTGACATTTTCAAAACTGCCAGCAATAAGGACTTTACCCGACTCATCGACCGTAAACGAAACGGGGCTTTGACCTTGGAAATCACCCGGAGCACCACGATTAACTAGCCACTCCATAGAGTTGTAGTTTCTGCGATCATTTTCTAACTCAGAATGCAATATATCCAATGTGAATAACATGTCGTCATTAGGCTTATATTGCAAAGAACCGGTAACCCCAATACGTTTTTGCTCATTCCCGAAAAAATCAGCCCGCGGTAACCGAGGTACCCATAAACAGGATATAGCTTCTTCAGCACCACAGTAATTACTAGGCGTTCCGTTGATGGTCGATAGCCCAGAAGTGTCACCCCATGTGCCATTACCAATTCGATTTGTTGGCTCCCAGCGCACGCTGCCAAAGCCTTCTTGACGTACACTTCTATCTGATACTGCAACCGAAAAAAGTGCACCAAAGGTATTATCAGCAAATGTATTACTGGCTAAGAAAGCAAACCTAGGGTCAACTTCACTGGTTAAATCATTATAGCCACCTTTAAGTGACAGGGTCGAATTGAAGCCGGGGTTATCAAAAGGGCGTGCAGAGTACATATCGACTGTACCAGCAATACCACCTTCTTCAATCGAGGCTGTTTGCGTTTTTTGAATATCTATACGGTTGAAAAGCTCTGATGCAAATACATGGAAGTCAAAGGCTCGACTATTGTTAACAGTTACGCCGCCAGAATCGAGACCATCACTTCCTGCGGGTACTTCCATACCGTTAAGCGTAGTTCGGGTAAAACCCGGGCTAAAACCTCGTAGAACAATATTACGACCTTCACCACCTTCGCGCGATATTGCCACTCCAGGAACTCGCTGAATGGCTTCTGCCACATTCAAGTCTGGAAACTTACCAATATCTTCAGCCATAATTGACTCACGAGTATTAGCTGCATCTCGTTTGGCTTCTAAGGCTTTAATTAAAGAACCACGAAAGCCTTTTACTTCAATGACCTCAACATCCTCAGATGCTGCTGGTTGAGATTCTTGAGCGTTACTAAAGAATGAACTTACGGTAAGGGCGGCAAGCACGTTAGTAGCAATTAAGCTTTTTATAAATGTGTGTGTTAGTTTCATTATTGCTTCCTTGGAACAAAGAAAGATTAAATTGCGCACTATTTGATAAGGTAGCGCGTTAAATTAAAAGTAGAGATGCTGTTACTTTGTTTACATAAGTTACCACTAATAAAATTTATTTTTATTAGGTTGCCACCGGTGGCAGTTTGGTGTCAAGTTGTTTGTTAATATAATGTATGATTTGTATCGTTAGATCTGCGAGCTTTATTTTTGTAAAAAATAACACGATGATTTTTTTAGGGAATGATATTTAAATAAATTTGCCACCGGTAGCATAATTTGTTAGAAATAAGTATTGAAGAAGATTTTTTGGATAAATACCAGTCCAATTAGTTGGAATTGCGTTACATGCTAACTTCGTTCACAGATAATCAGCTATGTTGCAAACTGTGACTGCTATGTAGAAGTTATGGCTACAGGTGTTCAGTTGCTGTCCCCATAAGATGAGAGCGATTGTGATATCAATAATAAAAGGGTGGTTACGACAGTGATTACAAAAAACAAAAGAACAAGTCCTTTAGCGCTTTTAATTACATTGTTTCTTGTATCATTTGGGGCGCGATCGGTAGTGGCTCAAGAGTACGCCACAAAGATGGTAGTCTCCAAAGATGGTACGGGCGATTTTACTTCCATTCAGGCAGCAATCAATGCAAGTAAAACTTACCCTTGGCATGACATAAGTATTTTCGTTAAAAATGGCGTTTATGCAGAAAAGGTAGAAGTTTACTCATGGAATACACGAATAAAACTAATAGGTGAAAGTAAAGAAAATACAATTATTACCTATGGCGACCATTTTAATAAGATAAATTTAGGTCGAAATAGTACCTTTCACACATATACATTAATGGTGCGAGGGAATGACTTTAGCGCCCAAAATTTGACTATTATTAATAGTGCAGGCGCGGTTGGGCAGGCTGTTGCTTTGCATATCGAGGCTGATCGAGTAAGCATAAATAACGTAGCTATCAAAGGCCATCAAGATTCCTTGTACCTAGCTGGCGAAGGGTTTCGCTCGTATTTCAAAGATTGTTATATCGAAGGCACCACAGACTTTATTTTTGGTGAAGGCACAGCAATGTTCGAAGACTGTGAAGTTAAGTCACTCAGTAACTCTTATATTACAGCTGCTTCTACCCCTAAAAATCAGGCGTTTGGATTTGTGTTTAATCGTGTGAAGCTAACTGCCAGTGCTGCTGTTGATAAAGTTTATCTTGGCCGTCCTTGGAGACACCACGCTAAAACTGTGTTCATTAACTCTGACTTAGGTCAGCATATTGCTCCTGAAGGTTGGCAAAATTGGGGGGATGTTAGTAAACAGGAAACCGTTTTTTATGCTGAGTTTAATAACTCAGGGCAGGGGACTAATAGTATTAAGCGAGTGGCTTGGGCGCATCAACTGAGTCAAGTCGAAGCGCAAGACTACACCATTAAAAACGTGATGCGTGGCTGGCAGCCAAATATAGTTAGTAAAAAATGATCTTACTTACTCGCCACAGGCCTACTTTAAACATGCTATTTTTACTATGTAAGGAAAACTTCACATGCAGTTACATGGTCGGTTAAAAACAATAAGCGGTACTATTCAGGGCTTATTATTTTTCTTTGGACTTATATGTCAAAGCTTATCTGCGAATGAACTCGTATCACCACGAGTTGATGCAATTGTTGATAAAAACAATGAACACGCTTTTGCCACCATTGCACAAGCTATTGAGCAAGCACCTAATAATTTATCTCAGCCCTATATTATTAAAATAGCCTCTGGTGACTATTATGAAAAACTCGTTATTAACAAACCTTTTATTACGTTATCAGGTGCAGGGGCTGATACTACTCGATTATATTTTGATGACTATTCAGGAAAAGCAACAGTAAATGGTGGCAACCTAGGAACATCAAACTCAGCCACGTTAACTATTAAATCACCCAATTTTAGTGTTGAAAACTTGCATATTGAGAACACCTTTGACTTTGCGTATTACGATGCGCTGAGTAACGAGGATCCAAAACGTGTATCAGGTCTACAAGCAGTGGCTGTATTGACCGACTATGGTAGTGATAAAGCATTGTTTAATCATGTAAAAATCAGTGGATATCAAGATACTCTTTACACGAAAGCAGGGAGATCTTTATTTATCAATAATACCATAAGTGGTCATGTTGACTTTATTTTTGGGGGCGGAGCCGCCGTTTTTTATAAGTCGAACATAGTGACTCGGGCTAGACCTAACAAACAGTTACCCATAGGTTTTATTACTGCACCAAGTACTAATATTGAGCAAGCATTTGGTCTGGTTTTTATTGATTGTGCTCTTAGCGCAGAGGAAGGGGTGCAAGACAATAGTATGGGGTTAGGAAGACCTTGGCATCCTACAACTACATTCCCTGATGGAAGGTATGCAGATCCTAATGCAATAGGACAAACAGTATTTATAGATACTTGGATGGGAGCGCATATTCAACAAGAAGCTTGGCATCCAATGGAAGGAACAGCTAGAGCCGGTGGGAAAAAGGTGTTTCGTGCAGAAGATGCTCGTTTTTTTGAGTACAATTCTTCCGGTCCTGGGGCATTTATAACAACGAATAGAAGACAGCTAAATGAGAGTAAAGCAGCATCTTTTACTTGGGAAAATATCTTGGGTGAATGGTATCAATCTCCCCGTATTCAACAAGCAATACAGCAGGTATCGACGCGTGAGGTTGTCAGTTCACTCAGTGGTGAAATGGCTGAGTACACCATTGAAAGTGAGTATCGAAAAAACAAGAAACAGTTTCCTTTTATTAGTCCGATAAACAAACCGGAAAATATCGAGCAAACAGCACAGTCTATCAGTGAACATTACAACTTAGCTTACAAAACGGTGGATGGTTCAACGCTGCACCTTGACTTATTTTATCCTAATAAAGCAGAGCAGGCTAAACCGTTGGTCGTAATGATCCATGGCGGCGGATGGAGGACTGGTAACAAGTCTCATCAAACGCCAACGGCACGCTGGTTAGCTGGCCAAGGTTTTGTGGCGGTAAGTGTCGAATATAGAACCTCTAAAATGGCGCTCTATCCAGCTGCAATGGCAGATATCAACGATGCGATTAAGTGGCTAAAACAACATCATAAATTATATATGATAGATACCAAAAAAATCGCGGTGTTAGGGGCGTCTTCTGGGGCTCATATGGCCACGTTATTCGGGGCCATGAGTACCAATCACGATACAAAATCGCCTTACGAAGCAGTGCAAGCAATCGTGAACATTGACGGCGTGGCTGATTTAACCTCAACAGCGGCGAGGATGTTTGAAGATAAACCTGGAAAGATTTCTTATGCGGCGCTTTGGTTAGGTGGGCGTTATGCACAAGAGCCAAAACGTTGGCATGCGGTTTCGCCGGTAGAATATTTAAGTAAACATACTCCAGCAACATTATTTATTAACTCTTCCCATGACCGTTTTCATGTTGGCAGAGATGCTTTTGTAGCGCAGCTAATTAAAAACAACGTCCATCAACAAGTGTATACCATACCCGATACACCGCACACCTTTTGGCTATTTCACCCTTGGGTAGACGAAATGCGCAGCGTACTTGCGTCGTTTCTCAATAAGGTTTTGGTAGAGGAAAACCCTCGCTAACGCCTCTATTGAGGAATTTAGTAATAGAGAAATCTTTGACCGAGTTGTGAAAATATTCTTAAAAGCTAGCCGTTTTAGCAAATACAGTAAGATGTAACTTAAGTGAAACTTGTTTAATACAGACAATAAAACTGGCAATATTTCATCGGCTAAGGTTGAAAAAAGTATTATTCTTCATCCAAATAAAAGCCGTGCTTGATTTAACAAGCACGGCTTTTATTTTTTACTAGAACTTAGAACCAGTTCCTAGTGCAATATACGTGCTCTTATCGTGCCTTCTACTGCACTTAGTTCTTTTAGTGCTATTTCAGAGTGGTCGGTATCTACGTCTATTACTACGTAACCAATCGCTTCGTCTGTTTGCAAGTATTGCGCGGCGATGTTGATGCCGTGCTGGGCAAACGCTTGGTTAATTTGGGTTAACACACCTGGGCGGTTGTGGTGTACGTGTAATAAACGGCTACGGTTAGCAAGCTCTGGCAGTGATACTTCAGGGAAATTAACAGCAGTAATAGTTGAGCCGTTATCTGAGTATTTTGCTAGTTTACCCGCTACTTCAATACCAATGTTTTCTTGCGCTTCTTGAGTTGAACCACCAATGTGTGGTGTTAAAATTACGTTGTCGAATTCGCGTAGTGGCGATACAAATTCTTCATCGTTTGATTTTGGCTCAACTGGGAATACGTCGATGGCAGCGCCGCTGATTTTTTTATCACGAAGTGCTTCTGCTAGGGCGTCAATATCAACTACAGTGCCGCGTGAGGCGTTGATCAAAATTGAACCTTGCTTCATCACTGAAATTTCCGCGCTACCAATCAGGTTTTTAGTCTGCGGTGTTTCAGGTACGTGTAAGCTAATAACATCAGCGCGTTGCAGTAGCTGCGTTAGGTTATGTACTTGTGTGGCATTACCTAGGGTTAGCTTGTCTTCAATATCGTAAAATTCAACGTTCATACCGATATTTTCAGCCATGATACCTAGCTGCGTACCAATGTGGCCATAACCAATAATACCTAGAGTTTTACCACGGGCTTCAAATGAGCCATTGGCGGTTTTTAACCAGCCGCCACGGTGGGCAATGGCATTACGCTCTGGAATACCACGGAACAATAGTAAAATTTCACCAAGTACTAACTCAGCAACAGAGCGGGTATTAGAAAACGGTGCGTTGAATACTGCAATACCGCGCTTGCGTGCGGCACTTAAATCAACCTGGTTAGTGCCGATACAAAAACAACCAACGGCAACCAGTTTTTCTGCCGCTTCAAGTACAGCTTCAGAAATATGAGTACGAGAACGAAGGCCTACAAAGTGCACATCTTTAATGCGCTCAATTAGTTCGTCCTCAGGCAATGAGGTTTTTACATAATCAATATTGCTGTAGCCGTTACGTTTTAGCGTTTCTACAGCGCTTTGATGTACACCTTCAAGCAAAAGAATTTTAATTTTGTCTTTTGCTAACGATACCTTACTCATATCCTCATCCTATTTATCTAATTTGCGGCCCATTTTTGGTACCGATAATCACTTTATCTGCGCCACGGTGGGCAAATAAGCCGTTGGTTACTACGCCAACAATTTGATTAATTGTCAGCTCTAAATCTTTTGCTTGGCTGATCGACAAGTTATGTACGTCTAAAATAACGTTACCATTATCTGTTACCACGCCATGGCGATAAACTGGATCGCCGCCTAGTTTAAGCAATTCACGAGCAACATAACTGCGTGCCATTGGAATAACTTCTACCGGCAGTGGAAATTCACCCAAGGTGTCCACTATTTTTGTTTCATCAACAATACATACAAATTGTTTTGCTACAGCTGCGACTATTTTTTCGCGGGTTAGTGCTGCGCCACCGCCTTTGATCATTTCGTTCAGCGCATTTATTTCATCTGCGCCATCAACGTACACGTCAAGGGCATCAACATCATTGAGTTCAAATACTTCAAGACCGAGTGCTTTTAGTTTTTCGGTTGAAGCGTCAGAACTTGATACCACACCGCGTATGGTGTCTTTTACTGAGCCTAATGCATCAATAAAATGGTTTACAGTTGAGCCTGTGCCAACACCCACAATGGTGTCTTTTTTTACAAATTCGAGTGCAGCCCAAGCAGCTGCTTTTTTTAATTCATCTTGTGTCATGATTATGTGCTCAATAGGTGAGAGGGATTGCCATTAGTATATAAATAAATTGCTTACCAATGGTAGATTTTCTGTGGTGTGATTATGTAATTTAATGGTACATCCCACGATTCAACCGGTAAACTTGGAACATGTTGGCATTGATGTGCAAGGCCAATCAGTTGTGGTTTTTGCCAGTTTTCTTTTTCGTAGCGCGCCAAAGTTTTATCATAAAAGCCACCCCCCATCCCTAACCGGTTACCGTTATCATCAAATGCAACTAATGGCATTAGCAGATAATCAAGCTCCGCTAGTGGGCATATCTGACTACAATTTAACTTAGGCTCCAAGATACCATAGCGATTTGCCCTCATGGGTGAATTTTCTTCATAGCGCTGGAAGTATAAAGTAGTGCCGTTAAATGGGTGGATTACAGGTAGGTAAAGGGCGTGGTTTTTAGTCCAAAGATCTTTTATTAACAATGAGGTATCTAGTTCTGCGTCATTGCTAAAATAAATGCCAATATGGGCATTTTCAATAGTTTTTTGCTGTTTTAAGTGTTGAGTAAAATTCACTTTAAGCGATTCTGCGGCAATTTTTTGCTCGAATTTTGACAGTGAGTTACGTGCTTTACGGATTTGTTGGCGGATCAGTGCTCTTTTTTCGCTCATATTTATTTTTGCTTTATCTGTTAATTATCCATAAAACTGAATAAATCAGGGAATGCAAACGACAATCCTAGTACTACAAGCAAGACAACAACCATAGCTATAAGTGAATACAGCAGCATGTTACTGCGTTTTTTGATCGGCGTTGTCAGCTCTTCATCTAGCAATAGGTCGTCAGTTTGCCACTCGTCGCCTTCATCAGGATCTGGTTGTTGGGTTGTGGCTGGTAAGCGTTGCTCTAGGTCGTCGAGTTTTTCTTCGATGCGAATTAAACTACTGGTGATGTAATCAAGGGCGTTAAAAATACGCTCATCTCGCTGGTTGGTTGTATCGCTGCTACTTACCGCTGGTGTGTTGTTGGTTATTGGTTGCAGTTTACTTTTGATGCCTACGCTGGCAAGTAGCTTTGCTTGCTTGAGTGCTTTTTCTTTTTCACAAGGCGCAAATAGGGGTTTGTTTTCAAAAAATGCAGCTACTTTACTTTCAGGGGCTTTGAGCTTTACAGCCAGTTGTTTAATTGCATTCGATTGCTCAATATCTTGAGCTAGACCTGCATACATAACACGGAAGTTTTCAGTCATCTGTGTTTTCCAAAAACGTAAAATCAATAGTTTGAGTATATCCGAATTATCGATAAACAAAAGCCCGTAAAAACGGGCTTTTTTAATCCAGTGGTTTTAAGCGCTGTTTAATACTTCGCAGCTTCACCTTCTTTTGGTAGTGACTGTAAAATAAAATCACGTAAATCGTTATTTGATGTTTCTAAATCTGCATGGCGTAAATACATCATGTGGCCACTGCGGTAGCCTTTAAAGCTTAGGCGATCACGCATTTTACTACTTGGATCTAGTTGCCATAAAGTGTATTTAGCATCAAAGTAGTTAGTGGCACCATCATAGTATCCTGATTGGATCATCACATTGAGGTATGGGTTTTGCGCCATTGCTAAACGCAGATTTTCACCAGTGTTATTATTGCTGCGATCCCACGGGTGTACATTACCAAACAGGTTATATTTTACGTCAGTTTTATAGTTAAGCTCTTCACGTAAGTAGTGATTGATGGCTGGTGTAAATGAATGCAACCATGATGTTAGCTCAGCCCAGTAGTCTGGAGATTCGCCAGCGTCACGCTTGTCCATGCCTAAATAACGCGAATCTAGACGGCCTAACGTTTGACCGCGCTCACGTAGTAGTTCTTTCCAAAAGAAGTTGGTAGGAATATCAAGGTTGTTTTGCGCAACAAACTTTTCAGATACACCGGCATACAGTGCCATTTGTTTAATGATAGCGCGTTTTTCTTCATCATTAATAAAGCCACCTTTAGCAAGTGCAGGAATTAGCTTGTTAACGGTAAAGTCTTCAACTTCTGGTAGTAATTCATCTAAATCTTTAGCTTGCAATGCTGGGCTTAAAGCTTTGTGATACCACGCCGTTGCAGCAAAGTAAGGTAGACGGTTAGCTGCTTTTATCGGACCGTCGCGTTTAATACCAATGTCTGTTGGTGAAACCAGCACAACACCATTGATATACATCCATTGACTGTTTTGTAATTCATGGGCAAGGCCTGATACGCGGGTTGTGCCGTAGCTCTCACCAATTAAAAATTTAGGTGAGCGCCAGCGCTCTGTGCGATTTACAAAGGTGTTTAACCATTCTGCTAGGTATTTAATGTCGGCATTGACACCAAAAAACATGCTTTTTTGCGCCTCTTTACTTGGTAATTCACCTTTATCGTTTTCAAGAATACGCGAGTAGCCAGTGTTTACTGGGTTAACGTAAACGATATCAGCAACATCAAGCACTGAGTATGGGTTGTCTTTCACGCCATACGGTTGAATAGGGTAGCCTTCGTCATCAATTTTTAATACCCGTGGTCCAGTATAGGCTAAGTGCATCCATACTGATGCAGAACCAGGTCCGCCATTAAATGAAATTAATAATGGGCGTTTAGTGCGATCGTCAACTTTGTCGCGTTCATAATAAGTGTATTGCAATGTAGCAACGGCATCGCCTTTGTCATCCCATACCGGTTGTGTGCCTGTGGTTGCGGTATATGAAAAACGCTCGCCATTGATGCGCGCTTTATGTTCAGTGACAACTTTACTATCGACATCGATACGACGTTGATTTTCTGCATAACTGACTGTGCTTACACTCAAAGTAAGTATGGCCACAGAGACACTAATGATACTAATAAGCTTCATGGTGGATCCTTTAAACAATAGTTAACCTATTAAAGATAATTTTTAAGCAAATAACAAAGGGAATGAGACTAGACGACGATATTAATCGGTGAGCACTAGACATAAATATTATCAGTAATGCAAAGGCTATGCTTTTATGCGTATATTTTCAGCAATATATTTTGCTCAAGCTAATAATAAAGTATATTACCGCCTGTTATGACCTTTAGTTTTTTTATTCGTAAAAAGTTTACCCTCGCAATGTCCACCTGAAGTGTAGAGAAGATATATGCAAAGAGTTTTAGTTGTTGAAGATAGTAAAGTGGTCCAGCAGGTGTTGCGACACTTATCAGCTCATTATCTTGATGTTGCTGTCGATTTTGCCTGGTCACTTGCCGAGACCAAAGAATTCATTGCGAAGCATCAGTACACACTTGCTTTGGTCGATTTAACCCTGCCTGATGCGATGAATGGCGAAGTTGTTAAATATACCTTGGCGCAAGCTATCCCTACAGTGGTACTAACATCTACCATCGATGAATATAAGCGCCAGCAAATATTAGAGCTTGGGGTCGTTGATTATGTAATTAAAGATAATCGTGATTCATATCATTATGCGGTTAAATTAGTGGCGCAGCTATTACGTAATCAAGGTTGCAAAGCCTTAATCGCCGATGATTCAGTTTTAAGTCGTTCATTAATGAAGCAAATGCTCGAAAAGCAGCTGTTTGATGTGCAAGATGCGCATGATGGTGAGCAAGCTCTAAAAATACTGAAAAATGATCCCGAGATTAAATTGTTACTAACTGATTATGCGATGCCGACAATGGATGGCTTTGAGCTTGTTAAGGCGGTGCGAAATTTTCGTGGTCGTGATGATTTAGCTATTATTGGTTTGTCAGGTGCGGGTAAGCATGGTTTATCTGCACGGTTTATTAAATTTGGCGCGAATGATTTTTTAACCAAACCCTTTATGAATGAAGAGTTCCATTGTCGTGTATTACAGACTATGGAGCAGCTGTCACTGATAGCAGATATTAAAGAAAGTGCCTTTCGCGATGATTTAACTAATCTTTATAATCGCCGTTATTTTTATCAATTTGCCGAAAAACTGCTAAAAGAAACATCGTCTAACAATAGTTTAGCATTACTCGATATTGATTTTTTCAAAGCGATCAATGATAAATTTGGCCATGAAGCTGGGGATCAGGCTTTAAAGCAAGTAGCGTCTTTATTACGCAGTTCGTTTAAAGATTTTACCGTTGCCCGTGTCGGTGGTGAAGAGTTTGCGGTTGTATTAACTAATTTAGATTTGGAACAAGCGTACTCTTTACTTGAAGCGTTTAGAGTGCGGTTGTCTGAGTATGATTTTGTGATCAATGGTGATGTATTTGCAATTACGGTAAGTATAGGTTTAACAAAATTTCAAAATGTTACGTTAACAAGTGCCATGCGCCTAGCTGATAAGGCTTTGTATCAAGCTAAAGAACAAAGTAGAGACTGTGTCGTCAGACAAAGCTAGGCTGCTGCACCAGTTCAGCTAATATGTTAAAAAAATGCACCTGTATGGTGCATTTTTTATGCGGTTAATTTGTTTTTATTATGTAATTTGTTGTTTTTAAAACGTTAAAAATAGTGGCACAAAGGTTGGATTGTCTTAGCAAACAGGATAACAATAAGCGTCCGAAGGGGGCCACTATGAAAATGATTAGTGCAATAATAAAGCCATTTAAATTAGATGATGTGCGAGAAGCGCTAGCTGATTTAGGCATTGAGGGGATGACAGTTGTTGACGTCAAAGGTTTTGGTCGTCAACGAGGTCATACAGAGTTGTATCGCGGAGCTGAATATCAGGTTGATTTTATTCCTAAAATTAAACTGGAAATTGCTACTCGTACCGAAAATTGTCAACGGGTCGTTGAGACCATTACCAAAATTGCATCAACAGGCAAAATTGGCGACGGCAAAATTTTCGTTTACGACTTAGATCAAATTGTCCGTATCCGTACGGGTGAATTAGATGAAGAAGCAATTTAAGGGGGCTTTATGGAAAACACGATCGTAGAACTCAAGTTTTCGTTAGATACATTTTATTTTTTAATGTCGGGTATTTTAGTAATGTGGATGGCAGCAGGTTTTGCCATGCTCGAAGCGGGCTTAGTGCGTTCAAAAAATACCACTGAAATTTTAACTAAGAACGTGGCGCTCTATGCCATCGCATGTACCATGTTCTTACTAGTTGGCTACAACATTATGTATGTAGACAACGCTGAAGGTGGCTTAATTCCATCTCTAGGTGGGCTTATTGGCACCCAAGCCGCTGATGCAAATCATTCTTTAGAATCTGACTTTTTCTTTCAAGTCGTATTTGTTGCAACCGCTATGTCGATTGTATCGGGTGCGGTTGCTGAACGCATGAAGTTGTGGGCTTTTCTAGCCTTTGCGGTAGTGTTAACTGGTTTTATCTACCCAGTTGAAGGTTACTGGACATGGGGCGGCGGTTTCTTATCTGAAATGGGTTTTGTTGATTTTGCAGGCTCTGCCATTGTTCACGGCACAGGCGCTGCTGCAGCACTTGCCGGTGTATTAATGCTCGGCGCTCGCAAAGGAAAATATGGTAAAAATGGTGAAATTTATCCAATTCCAGGCTCTAACTTACCATTGGCTACATTAGGTACATTTATTTTATGGATGGGTTGGTTCGGCTTTAATGGTGGTTCACAATTACTTATCTCTGATGCTGAAAACGCGACTGCAGTAGGTAAAATATTGTTAAATACTAACGCTGCTGCGGCAACCGGTGCCATTGCTTCACTGTTTGTTTGTAAAGTGTTGTGGGGTAAAGCAGATTTAACTATGGTACTTAATGGTGCGCTTGCTGGCTTGGTTGTTATCACTGCTGATCCATTATCACCGTCACCTTTACTTGCTTGCTTACTGGGTATTTTAGGTGGTTCATTAGTGGTGTTTAGCATTGTAGCACTAGACAAAGTTAAAATTGATGACCCTGTAGGTGCTATTTCAGTGCACGGTGTGTGCGGTATCTTGGGTATTCTCTTAGTGCCAGTATCAAATACTGATGCAACCCTAGTGAACCAGTTAATTGGCTTAGTATGTATCTTAGGTTTTGTATTTATTGCTTCACTTATTGTGTGGACAATACTTAAGAAAACCATGGGTATCCGGGTAACAGAGGAAGAAGAACTAAACGGTATGGATCAACACGATTGTGGCATTGATGCTTACCCTGAGTTTGTTTCGGTACGTAGTAACTAATTAAAAGTAAAAAGTTTTAAAATCATTGTGTGTTCAATACAAAGCCCTAATTTAGATTAGGGCTTTTTTTGTACTTACGCAGAGGCTAAATTTTTTTAATTAAAGTTTATTAAAACAGCAAAAATCACAATAAGTAACTATGCTTAAAATTAGTCCAACTACAAATAAGGTTAAGCATGGATAACAAACTATTACTGATTATTTTGTCTATATTCTTACCACCTGTTGCTGTGTTTTTGAAAGCGGGTGTGGGTAAAGATTTGATTATTAATATTGTCTTGTGCTTTATATTTTTTATACCGGCAATGATCCACTCATTGTGGTTGTGTACACGCTAAAATTAAGCCACCGCAACTGAGGTTAAAAGATTTAATGCCCAAAGTTCGGGGCAAGTAGTTTCAGTCAAGGTTAATTTTGCAGGTGTTAGGCTATATGCTAAGCTCGCACCTGTAAATTTAACTCTGGAAATAAATAGCAACGTCAATGGCTGATAAAAAAGACTCCCGCTCCACTAAAACTCCATCAAAACGCCCGGCAAAGAAAGCACCAAGCACAGCGTCTAAGTCGGTGAAAAAAACTTCGACTAAAAATACGTCTGCAGCGAATATAAAAAAACGTGGAATTGGTCGCAAAGTCTGGTCTATTTTTTGGAAACTAAGCTTAGCTGGTATTGTTGCGATGGGCTTATATTTAATTTATCTAGATGCCAAAATTACGCGTCAATTTGAAGGTAATAAATGGCAATTACCAGCACAAGTTTATGCACGAGCAATGGGTTTTTACCCAGGACAATTCTTATCTAGCCAAGAGGTGGTGTGGGAGCTTGATAGGCTAAACTATTCATCGGTCAATCAGTTAAGTCGAACTGGTCAGTATGTAAAAGCGGGCGATAGTATTAAAATCTTCCGTCGTGAATTTGAATTTTATGATGGCTTAGAGCAAGCACAGGTTATTGAGTTACGCTTTGCAGGACAAAAACTCGCGAGTATTAAAGATAAGTTTGGCAGGCGTTTAAACAATGCTCGATTAGAGCCAGTACAAATTGCGCGCATAGGCAATGATTCAAAACAAGATCGAGAGTTTGTGCCGTTGGATAAATTCCCGCCGATGCTTACAGATACATTATTAGTTGTTGAAGATCAGAACTTTTATCAGCACCACGGTGTATCCGTGTTTTCGATTATGCGGGCTTTATACAGCAATATTAAAGCAGGGCGTACAGTTCAAGGCGGTAGTACGTTAACCCAGCAGCTGGCAAAAAATATTTATTTAACCCGTGATCGTACGCTGGTCCGTAAATTTAACGAAGCGTTGATCGCGTTAATTTTAGATTATCGCTATTCAAAAGATCAAATTTTAGAAGCTTATCTAAACGAAGTATACCTTGGTCAATCGTATAACCAAGGTGTGCATGGCATGGGCTTAGCTTCTGAGTTTTACTTCTCTAAGCCTGTTGATGAGCTTGAATTCGATCAAATTGCACTACTCGTTGCGATGGTGAAAGGCCCTTCATATTATAATCCACGCCGTTATCCTGAACGCACTATGGAACGTCGTGATTTAGTGCTACGTTTGATGGTTGATAATAAATTAATTGATACCCGCGAATACCGTGCTGCATTAAAGCGGCCAATTGATATTGCACCTATGAAAGACAGCTTGCCTAAATCGTATCCTGGTTATTTAGAGCTGGTGGATCGTGAGCTGAAAAAATTACTACCGGACCAAGAAGTACTCGATGCGGGCGTGCGTGTATTCACTTATTTTGATCTCCAAAAACAAGCGGCAATGGAAGAGGCAATTGAAAAAAGCCTACCTTACCTTGAAAAACGCGCCACGACAGAGCAGCTTGAAGCGGCGATGATCTCAGTGAATGTAGAGAAAGGCGGTATATCTGCTTTAGTTGCGGGACGCGATCCGCGCTTTTTAGGTTTTAACCGCGTACTTGATACTAAGCGCAACATAGGCTCGTTAGTTAAACCGGCTGTGTATTTAACAGCTTTGGGTTTACCGCACTATAACTTAGCTACTTTGTTAGATGACTCGCCAGTACAAGTGACTAATGAGCAAGGCAAAGTATGGCAACCAGAGAATTTTGATCATCAATATCGCGGTATGCTGCCACTATATAAAGCGTTTAGTCAAAGTATCAATATTCCTGCGGTCAACTTGGGACTTGATGTCGGGGTTGATAAAGTAGCGAACACACTCAATAAACTCGGCGCTAAAGAGCAAATATCACATTATCCATCATTACTGCTTGGTGCCGTTGAAATGTCGAGCTTTGAAGTCGCACAGCTTTATACCACGTTGGCGGCTGATGGCGAATACCGTCAATTAACATCTATTTCGGCATTAACCGACTCTGTTGGGCGTGTGCTTTATCAGCACCAAGTTAGTTCTGAACCGCGTTTTGATAAAGCCGCTGTTTATATGACTAAATACGCGATGAAGCGAGTCACCAAAGATGGCACTGCTAAACGTTTAAATGCCCATTTCCCATCAATTCAGCTGGCTGGTAAAACGGGCACCAGTAATGATCTACGTGATAGTTGGTATGCAGGGTTTGATCAAAATACAGTAACCGTTGCTTGGCTTGGTCGTGATGATAATAAAAGTACAGGCTTAACGGGTAGTGTTGGTGCATTAGAAACGTATATTCGTTATCTTAAGTCGCTCAACCCTGAGGCAATAGCAGATACTCGTCCGCCTTCAATTCGCTGGGCTTTTATTAATGAATTAACGGGTAAGCAAGCGCCACCGGGCTGCGGTAAAGTAATTCAACTGCCACTTAGAGCCAGTGAATTTGAGCCAAGGCCTAGCTGTCAGTAAAGTAATTAATGGAGCAGGTATTTATTTTAGACATAAAAAAAGCCCTTGCGGGCTTTTTTATGTTTAATAGTTTAAAGCTTAGCAAAAGCTCTTTTTGCTGCTGCAATTGTATCGGCAATTTCTTGCTCAGAGTGTTCAGAGCAAACAAAACCAGCTTCAAATGCTGATGGTGCTAAATACACGCCTTCTTCAAGCATCAAGTGAAAGAACTTTTTAAAGCGTTCTAAATCGCACTGAGTTGCTTGTTGGTAAGTGGTTACTTTCTCTTGTTCAGTAAAGAAGAAGCCATACATACCACCGGCATAGTTAGTTGTTAGGGCGATGCCTGCAGCTTTTGCTGCGGCTTCAAAACCTTCACAGATTGCTTTACTTTTTGCTTCAAGATCAGCATGTAGTCCTTCAACGCACAGTAACTCTAGCGATTTTAGACCCGCAGCCATAGCAATTGGGTTACCTGATAAAGTGCCTGCTTGGTAAACTGGGCCAACAGGAGCGATGTAATCCATGATCTCAGTTTTACCGCCGAACGCGCCTACTGGCATGCCGCCGCCAATCACTTTACCTAAACAGGTTAAGTCTGGAATGATGTTGTAATAGGCTTGTGCACCACCTAGGGCTACGCGAAAGCCGGTCATTACTTCATCAAAAATAAGCACTGATTTATATTCATCACATACTGCACGCAGGCCTTCTAAAAAGCCTGGTACTGGTGGAATACAGTTCATGTTACCAGCAACTGGCTCTACGATAATACAGGCGATTTCGTCAGCGTATTTGGCAAAAATAGCTTTTACTTCATCAAGGTTATTAAACGAAACAGTTAATGTATGCTTGGCAAAATCTTCAGGGATACCTGGCGAGTTTGGTACGCCCATAGTCAATGCGCCAGAACCCGCTTTCACTAATAATGAATCAGCATGTCCGTGGTAACAGCCTTCAAACTTTAAAATTTTATCGCGGCCAGTAAAGCCGCGAGCAAGGCGAATTGCACTCATGGTCGCTTCTGTGCCAGAACTTACCATACGAACTTTTTCGATTGATGGTACTAGCTCTTTTACTTTTTCAGCCATTAGAATTTCAGCTTCTGTTGGCGCACCGTAACTTAGGCCATTTTCTACCGCATCAAGCACTGCTTGTTTGATAGCTGGGTGATTATGACCCATGATCATCGGGCCCCATGAGCCAACATAATCAATATAACGGTTGCCGTCAGCATCAAATGTAAATGGGCCTTGGGCTTTGGTAATAAATAGCGGTGTGCCGCCAACGCCATTAAATGCACGTACTGGAGAGTTAACGCCACCGGGAATCGATTGTTGTGCGCGGGCAAATAAATCTTGGCTAATTGTCATAAAAAATCCTATTAGTTGTCACGTTAAAATTAACTATCGCGTTTACGGCTAAACCAAGGCACAGCAACTTCGTATTGCTCTACTTTATCGGCAACATCGAGTGTCAATGCAAACAGCGCCATGCGAATTAACACGCCATTTTGTACTTGGCGGAAAATAGCTAAATTGTCATTAAGGTTTAAATCGTTATCAAGCTCATTGGCTTCTATACGACTATCGCGTGGTAATGGGTGCATTAACACGGAGTTTGGTTTGCAGTGGGTGTTATAAATTGATTGGCTAATTCTAAAACCACCACGGTATTTATTGGCTTCTTCTTGCGATGGGAAGCGTTCTTCTTGGATACGGGTTTGATAGACGATATCGGCGGCTAAGTTACCTTCCATTTTATCGACGATTTCAATTTTATGGCCCGCATTATCGACGGCATCAAGAATATAGCTAGGCATTTGTAAGCCATCAGGTGCCACCATCGAAAATTTTATATCTTTATAATGACATAATAATTTTGATAATGAATGCACGGTACGACCGTATTTTAAATCACCAACAAGGGCGATATGCATACCATCTATTTTTTGATCGAAGCGATGTAGTTCACGCTCAATTGTCAATAAATCAAGTAATGCTTGAGTTGGGTGCTCGTTAGGGCCATCGCCACCATTGATCACCGGCACTGAGCAGCCAGTAGCAAATTCAGCCACTGAGCCTGCATCAGGATGGCGCATAGCGACCGCATCGGCGTAAGCTGAAATAACGCGCGCGGTATCGTATAAAGACTCGCCTTTGGCTAATGCAGAGCTTTGCATCCCCGTTGTTTCACGAACCAAACCACCTAATAAATTAAAGGCTGTACCAAAGCTTACGCGGGTACGGGTACTTGGCTCAAAGAATAAGTTTGCTAAGATTGCGCCTTCTAATACATTGGTGCGTTTTTGCTTTTTAGCATACGGCTCCATTTTTTTGGCTACTGCAAAAATACGTTCAATACAGTCGCGATCGAGCTGATTGACAGAAAGAATATTTTCACCTTGGAAACTTAACATGGGGGCTGTTCCTATCACATTCAAAAGGGGCGCGATTAACCATCTTCGATGGGCACGCAATCGCGCAATATTATACCCAAACCACCTCAAGAAGCGAGTTTCTGCATCTTGAAGTGGTTTGGGTATATAGCAAATTTTACAAGCTGGGTTTAGTTATAGCTAAAAATACGATGACTAATAGCACTAATACCGGTAGTTCGTTAAAAATACGATAAAAGCGGTGGCTGCGAGTATTACGGTCGTGTTTAAAATCCGCCAGTAATTTAAAACAATAGCCATGGTAAATGTATAGCACGATCACTAATACTAATTTGTAGTGCATCCACATGCTGTATTTAAACCAGTCGCGGCCATATTCAACAATTGTCAGCACGCCAAACACCGCCGTTAGTACTGCAAATGGCGTCACAAAATACAGTAACCGTCGCTCCATCACTTTGAGCATGGAGTTACAGGACTTTTCTTCGCTCATAGCGTGATAAACAAAGAGGCGGGGTAAGTAAAATATGCCAGCAAACCAGGCAATCATAAAAAATACATGTAAGGCTTTGTAGATCAGTAGCGCGCTCATAATGTTCTCTTATTGTTAGTTACAGTAAGCTATTACGTATGGTAAGAATGTGGCGGATCTGATCCCAGCGCATTATTCCCATAATTTGTTGATTATCGAGTAAGTTATAAATATACACAGCTCCGCTGCGCTTATCTTTTAATACATCAAACACATCGGCCAAAGTAGCTTGACTGCTGATCCCTTGCAAGCTGATGTAGTTGATCGAAATATTTTGATCTGACATTAAACTTAAATCATATTCTGCAAGGCGATAACCATTTTCAGGATCATAAACAATTAACGGGGTTTGGCTATCAACAGCATTTAAGGTGCTTTCTATTTGTTCTTTATCATCTGAATAGAGTAGTTTGAAGTTTTCATCCATCTCGTCCATTACCCCGACTTTTTGCAGTGCTTCGGTGGCAGGGGAGACATGATAGGCTAAACCTTGAAAGTCGAGCTGCTGTAAAAATATCGACCGATTGCCAAATACTTGTAATGCGGTGACGTATGCCGCTGAGATAACTAACATGGCCGGCACGATTATTTCAGGACTTGAGGTTAACTCCATTACCGTAGTTAAAGCAGCCAGTGGAGCATGTAAGGTGGCAGCTAATAAGCCTGCCATGCCTAAGACGCTATAAGTACCAGAGATATCAACGCCGGGACTAATAAATTGTGCAAAAAAGGCCATTAAAGTGCCCATCAGTACGCCTAAACCAATCACTGGGCCAATGATCCCGCCGGGAATACCCAAGCCAATGGCAAATAATGTCGCCAGTAATTTAGCAATTAAAATAGTGGTTAATAGTTGCACATCATCAGGGCTTTCTACGGCCAAAGTTATTGCACTCATACCAGAACCCATCGCTTGTGGCACCATATAAGCAATGCCGCCAGCAATCAGACCTGCCAGCAATAAACGTGGAAACATACTCAAAGGTTTGAAGGTACGAATGATCAACATTAGATTTTGGTTAAAAGCATAAGCAACCGCGCCCAAAGCCATACCAAACAGGATTAAAAATGGATAGTGCCAGCCACTTAATGCCGTCACTGTGATCAGTGCTAATTCTGATGCGTCACCAAATACAAACTGCGTCGCCAGTGCACCAGTGACTGCAGCGAGCATTATTGGCACAAATATATGTACTTTGTATTCCCTAAGCACCACTTCCATCACAAAAATAACAGCTGCAAGTGGTGTATTAAATGATGCGGCAATACCAGCTGCAACCCCGCAACCGCTGAGTGTCCGCATGGCGTTATGAGGCAAATGTAATTTATCGGCCAGCAAACTTGCACCGGTTGCGCCCATATGTACAGATGGCCCTTCACGGCCAACCGAGAAACCACTGATCAATGCCAGTGCACCACCGACAAATTGATTTACCGTGTTGTATAACGGCATTTGCCCGTAATGGCGTTTAATACGGTGAATAACAAAGGGAATACCTAATCGATAATGTTTAAAACCAGTCAAAGCAGCAAATAGCGCAATTAAAAAGGCAGCAATAATAGGCATTAAAACCCGCTCAAGAGGCGGTAAGGTAGTAAAATCGTCAGGATTTTCAAGGAACAAACCTTGGAAAAATAGAATAGTTAAGCGAAATAGAATGATCAAAAACGCCGCAATGAGTCCAGCACTTACTCCGAGTAAGCACAATTGCACCGATGTTTTTGGCTTTGCCAAGCGACGCCTAAGCGTTTCAAGCCACATGCATATTTCCTCGCCACCTATTTCAGCGGGCAGTTTATCAAAAGTGTGACAGTAAGTCCTTTTGATTTTAGAATTATCTACACATAACCAAGGATTTACTCTTGGTTAAATTAGTGGGCCGAGTGATGACTAGAGGCCCGATATTAGTAATGAAAGAAAATATTTTACAGGTCATATTAAAAGTAAAAGTTAGGTCGCAGCTCTATCGATCAGTTATAGCTGCACCGCCATCTTCCTAGCAAAACTTCTTATTAGCTTAATTTAGGTTTATCAATTGTACTTAAGCAATTTTTTAAATTGATTAGATTAACTAGGTTGTTTATTATTTAGGTACTTTATTTTAGCTAATGTAATCTTAGAGTCTACATTTTGTTACATACTCAGCATCTTGATACGTTTTTTTAGGTATCAAAGAATATAATGGATGGGTGATTAATCAATAAGGAAGTCGGCGTAAATGTATTCACCGCTCAAACACCTACTAGTCGTTATTTTATTATTTTGTTTTTCGTCTTTTAGTTATGCCGCAGACTTAACAAGAGAGATTGGTTTAAATATCGATAAAAGCAGTGAGCCTGAAAATTTTTTTGAAGTCGGTTTAGGACTAAATGCTTTTAATCGTTCAATTATTAATGTTGATGATAAAGAAGATCTTGATATCGGTATCACACTCATCGGAAGTTATAATTGGCATAACTTTTTTGTCGATTTTGCCAACCAAGCGCCTGATTCACTTGTTTTTGGCTACACCGCATACAATAGAGAAAACTGGTCATTCGATGTTATTTTAACAGGACCAGGCTCAGGGTTAAGAAAAAAAGAAAACCAAGTTAATTTTGAAGGTATAGAAGAGCGGGATGTGAACACTATGATCGGAGGTCGATTAACGGGCTACATTGGTGAAAATGTTGTGCAATTGACTCTTAAACAAGGTTTAACGAGCAGAAATGGCGGTGCTGTAGCCTCTGCTCTCATTGGTCGCAACTGGCAAATAAGAAATTTGAACTTTCATAGCATTTTCGCGCTGTCGTTTCGCCAAGCCAAGCTTAATGACTATTATTATGGCGTTTCAGAAGAAGAAGCTGCAAGGACTAATTTTGCAGCATATGACGGCAAATCCTCCCTCAATTTTGATTCATCAATAGGCTTAACTTATCCTATTTCAGAAAACGTATTGCTGCGTGCAGAAGTTTTCTTTGGTTCGGAATTCGGTTACAACGAAAGCCCGCTATTTAGTAAGCAACAAGACTTTTATACTGGTATAAGTTCAAGCATTAGTTATGTATTTTAAGTGGATAAACAATGACGCTAACTAATCAAACAAGCTTACAGAGTAAACTTATTATTTACTTGGGCTTATTTTTTCTGTTTCAGTTGGCAATGAGTAGTGCATACGCAGCGAACCATTCGCGCAAAGAAAACGAATTACTTGTTACACCTAAGCGTTGTGTTGCACTGCGAAAAGGGCAAACGTGTTATCAGCAGGTTACTTTTAAATGGCATCAAGAAGAGCTTGGCGATTATTGCTTAGTCGAGCTGTCTGAGTTGCGTAACGTAGAATGTTGGACGCAAGTCAACAATGCTGAATTCAGTTTTGATTTTCAATCAGATTCAACTCGTCACTACGCGCTTCGAAAAAGTAAACAGAATAACAATATCGCTACGGTTATTATTACAGTGTCATGGGTATTTGAATCCTCTAAACGGCCTAAATCAAGGTGGAAGTTATTTTGATCGAACAGATAAATCCTCAGCATATAATGTTAGTTGAAGACGATATGTCTTTGGCCGAATGGTTTAGTGATTACTTAACTGAACATGGTTATTTGGTTACTTTAGTTAATCGGGGGGATATGGCGGTTGAATTAATCAAAAGCGATATTCCAGAACTTGTTGTGTTAGATATTATGTTGCCTGTAAAAGATGGTTTTGATGTATGCAAAGAAGTACGTAACTTTTATCATGGGCCTATTTTAATGATGACTGCCCGTGATGATGAAATGGACGAAGTTTTGGGGTTAGAATTAGGGGCTGATGATTATGTAACAAAACCGGTGAAACCACGGGTATTGCTATCTCGAATTAAAGCTTTGTTACGACGCTTAAAAACCCATCATAACACTGCAAATCTAACCGAAAATCATATACAAATTGGTCAGTTGAGTATTGATGCTAATTCTCGTGCTACTAGGCTACACGATCAGCCTGTTGCAATTTCATCTAACGAATTTGATTTACTTTGGTATCTAGCGCAATCTGCAGGTCAAGTTGTTAGCCGTGCGGAGCTGTTTAATCAACTCAGTGGTATTGATTATGACGGGTTTGATCGCCGTGTTGATATTATTGTATCTAGATTAAGAAAAAAGCTTGGTGATGATGCTAATAACCCATGCAGGATCAAAACTGTGTGGGGTAAAGGGTATTTATTTGTAGCAGACGCTTGGTCCTAATGTGAAGAAGCTGATCGTCTCATTAGTCGTTGTAATACTCTCTGCAATTATATTTTTAGGCTGGGGTTTAGATAGTTTTTTTAACGAGTATCAGCATAAAAAAAACACGGATGAATTTAGCCCTTATAGGCAAATAATTAACTCATTAGCAAATACGCTTGAAGAAACGGGTAATCTTGCACAATTTGTAAGCGCTTGGCAACAGCAAAACCAGCAACAACTAACACTAACGCCCATATCTGAATTTCCTTTACCTATTAGTTTGCGAGATAGTTTCAGTCAGGGCCATCCTCTGGTTCTTGAATCTGCTGAGTTGATCACCGTAAATAAGCTATTACAAACTCAGCAACAAGTATTGACGCTCAGTATCCCACAGCAAGGCAAGCAACAAGATAATCTCGCGCTACAAATTATTTTAACAACCATATTTTATTTGGGGGTTTTACTGTGTGCCTTTATTTGGCTTGGCCCTTTAATTAAACGATTACAGCTACTAAGAAATACGGCAAAACGCTTTGGTGAAGGTGATTTCTCTGCTCGTATTAATATTTCAAATTCGTCTTATATAATTGATATTGAAAATGAGTTTAATTTTATGGCGGAGCAGATAAATACTCTAATTAAGGATAACAAATTATTAAGTAACGCGGTGTCACATGATTTACGAACTCCATTAGCTCGATTACGCTTTGGTATTGAAGCCCTTGGCGAGACGAATAACCCAAAAAACAAAGAAAAGTATGTCCGTCATTTGAGTCGAGATATTCAAGAAATGGAAAATCTCGTTGCCGTTTTACTTAATTACGCCAGTTTAGAGCAGAAAATGATTAAAGTTAAACGCATGCCTCTAAACTTAAATGCTTTGATAAAATCAGCTGTGTGTAACCTTACTTCAAGTGATGCTTGTTCGGTTGCAATGGATATAGCCAAATTAGCCAAGGAAAATATAATCATTGATGGTGATGAGAATTATTTAGCAATGTTAATTAATAATCTACTTTCAAATGCACAACAATATGCAGCTAAGTACGTGCGGATAACAACACAGCAAACATGTAATAGTGTGAGCATGTGTATTGAAGACGATGGCCCAGGCATTTCAAAAGAAATGCGCGAACACGTATTTAAACCGTTTACCAGAGGTGAAAGCGACACCGTTCAACAAGGTTATGGAATGGGGTTAGCTATTGTTGTTAGAGTTGCCGCATGGCATGGTGGCAAAGTGTCTATTAGTCAATCAGAAGTGTTAGGTGGAGCTAAGTTTAAGGTGGTTTTTAAGCGAGCATCACACTGATTAGACTTAAAAACTCATCGCTGCTAAGTACTGAACCTGAGCTTCGGATAATAAATCTATCATCAGCAGCTATTTTCAACGCTAACTGCGTTGAATTTACTTACAATAGGCGAGCTATTTACGCGTAAATTCGCCTTGTTCTCCCTGAGAACTTCCGGCTGAAGAATAAAAATATTCATTTTAAATCAATTTATTAGCAAGTATCTTAACCAAAGTTCAGGTTATTTAATTCACATATGGCGTTTCCCTTCTTAAAGTTTCATCATTTTGGCATACTTTGCAAAGAAGATGTTGTATCAGAGTGTCGTAATCAAAGTTAATTATTCCTCATAAATTACCGCAACAAATTTGTACATAAAGCTACATTCTAAAAGTTTTGAACGCACATCCGTACATGTTACAACATCTACATACAGCTCTGATTTTTTCATCAGGTTAAGCTATTTCCTAACAATGGAATGGGCTAAAAACAAGATGCAAAAAATTACATTTACTTATTTATTATCAAAGTTTTATTCACTAAATGAAACCATGGGGAAAGCTAAAGAGCAACGTATTATCTCTCCTTTTACTTTATTACTCAGCTGCTCAGTATTTATCGTTTTAATGGCAAATACAGTGTTCTTTGACAAACTCAACGCTTTATATTCTTGGCAAGAAAACTTGAGTTTTATTATCTCGTTAAGTCTGTTGCTTTTGAGTCTTATTCTTTTCGTGATGTTTGTTCTTAATATTTTACTACCCACCAAAGTCGTGGTGTTTGTGATGCTATTGATTGCTGCAATGGTTGATTATTATGGCGTTGTATTAGGGGTGCTGATTGACAAAACGATGATCCAAAATGTTGCTGAAACCAACCTCGCTGAAGCACAAGAAATAATTAATTTAGGATTGTTCAGTCGAGTTATATTTATGGCTATTTTACCCGCGGCTTTATTGTTATTTATACAAGTGAAAAATATCACTTGGTTACAACGACTGCGTCAACAGGCTATCAGTATTACCATGATTATGGTGTTGATCCCCATACTTATCGCGCCGTTTAGTGCGCAATACACCAGTTTTTTTCGTCTACATAAAGAGCTTCGTTATTACACTAATCCTTTATATCCAATTTACTCGGTATTCGATTATTTAGCAGAACAAACCGCATCACTAAACTCGAAACAGTTTATCAACCTCACGACACAGATAACTAAAAGTAGCAGCACGCGAAAACCTAAATTAATGATTTTAGTGGTCGGTGAAGCAGTAAGGGCTGACCACCTCAGTTTAAATGGTTATTCACGCGACACTACGCCAAATATGTCAAAGCAAGCGGGACTCATTAATTTTAGCCAAGTGAGTTCCTGCGGTACGTCAACAGCAGTGTCTGTGCCTTGTATGTTTTCATTTTTTGGTCGTGATGATTTTACTGTGAGCAAAGCTAAGTATACTCAAAACGTTCTTGATGTACTCGCTGCAAGTTCAGTGAGAGTAAGCTGGCGTGACAACAACTCTAGCTCAAAGGGTGTTGCCGATAGGCTGATGTATCAAAGCTATCGCAGTTCAGAGGTTAATACAGTATGTGATGTGGAATGCCGTGACGTTGGCATGTTGGTTAATTTACAGCAATACGTTGATCAACACACCCAAGACACCGTTATTGTTTTACACCAAATGGGTAATCACGGGCCTGCTTATTTTAAACGTTACCCGAACGAGTTTGAGTTTTTTTCACCTGCTTGCCAATCAGCAGAGTTATCAGAGTGCAGTCAGCACGAAATAATTAATGCATATGACAATGCAATCCGCTATACAGATTATTTTTTGGCTGAAGTGATCAAGCTTCTTCAAGCCAATTCTGTGCAATATAACACCGCTATGCTGTATGTCAGTGATCATGGTGAGTCACTTGGTGAAAACGGGCTTTATTTACATGGTATGCCTTATGCTTTTGCGCCCGATGCACAAACACATGTCCCTATTATTTCTTGGTTTTCAGCTCCTTATATTGATATTGAAAAAACTAAAGCACATCAGGATGACGCTTATTCACATGACACCATTGCGAATACTCTACTGACCTTTTTTGAAGTTAATACCAACATTGCTGATGAGTTTAAAGTAACCCCGCCTCTTTTTTATCTAAAGCCGAAGGGGGACGATAAATGAACACTATAAAATTGTCTCAACAGTTGCACCATAGTAAGTTTAATATAGGTAGTGAGCTAAGATCTCGATTTAAAAAGCTAATCAATCAAGGAATTAAAGCCAGCTTTATAGCGTTTTTTATTAATAGCTTTACTGTAAGTGGTCAGGAAGTTGAGTGCGCGTCAAAAGCTGATAGTGAAGAGTCTGTTACGATAGATAAGCTCACACTTATTAGCCATCCTGTATTTGATGAGAGTCAACCAGACAGCTTATATCTGCACAGTTTAGCTAACTGGTTACATATTAATACCCAACAGCATGTTGTGGAAAAGCTACTTCCTTTTGCTCAGGCTGACGTTATTTCTAGAGCGCAGTTTGCTGAGACTGAGCGCATACTTAATCAGTATTCGTTTTTGCGTAAAAGTCGAGTTAGCTTGATTGAGGATTGCGAGAGTCAGCAAGAAAATGAGCTTAAAGTTGAAACGTGGGATACTTGGTCACTAGTACCTTATATTAGTTTTGGTCGTCGTGCCGGCAATAATAAATATGCTTTTGGTTTTAAAGAAGATAATTTCTTAGGCTTAGGGGTTCATGCAGGTGTGCAATATAAAAAAGACCACCTGCGATCAGGCTATCAAGTTGCTTTTAGTATGCCGCTTAGTTTTCCTAAACAATCAACTGTTGAACTTGAATTTGCTGATAATGATGATGGACAAAAAACCTACCTTGCTTATTCAAAGCCCTTTTATCAGCAATCATCTAAGCAGCAACATTTGGCGTCAATACTCAAAGAAAATCGTCGTGACAGTATTTATCAAAATGGTGAGCTTGCATGGCAATTCTCTCATGAAGTTGAGCAGTCTACTTTAGCTTTCGGGCATTTAATAACTCAGCATCGATTAGGAGCGGTGCGAATGCATTTAGGGATCAACAAAGAGTTACATCGTTTTACAAGTTTGGATAGCGCGATATTAGCCGAATTACCTTCAGATAGAAGGTTCACCTTCCCTTGGATAGGTTTGGAATATAGCCAAGCAGATTATCAGATTTTCTCTAACATTCGCTTTATCGATCATCGTGAGGATATTAATTTAGGCTGGCAGTTAATAAGCAAAATAGGTGTAGATATTAGCTCATTAAATACTGATGAAAGCCAAGGTGTTCACCTTGAAAATATTTTATCCAAAGGTATGCAATGGCAAAACACGCTAATGCTGTTTTCTACAAATTACAAAGCTTATTGGCAGAGGGAGCAACCTGATCACCAACAAGTAGCAGCAGAGTTTGAATTGTATCAATACCTAACACCTCGTTGGGCCGGTTACTTTAAAGCGCAATGGCAAGCAGAAAAAAATCAATATCTTGATATACCGCTTGCTCTAGGTGGAGATACCGGGGTTCGTGGTTATGCAGAGCAATATCAACATGGTGAGCATTTATGGTCAGCAAGCGCCGAGCTGCGTTATAACCCCCATTGGGAGTTATATCAGTTGGTGAATGTTGCATGGGCAGCATTTGTCGATAGCGGTAAGGCGTGGGGGCAAACACCAGCAATTAATAGTAATGATACAACCTTACAGAGTATCGGTATTGGTGCAAGGTTGTTTTCATCTCATTCAAGTGAAGGCAATGTCGTTCATATGGATATTATTAAACCTCTTACGATGGGCCCTAATGTTGATAGTTGGCAGTGGCGGGTGCAAGTAAAACAAAGTCTTTAAATTCATTTTAACTATAATTAGGAATAACGATGAAAAACGTAATCAGTAGTGTAAATAAGCCTAATGGTAAAGGGATCAATCGAATTATTAAAGCCACACATTGCTCTTGTAAGGGGTTTATAGCTGCATGGCAATATGAATCAGCATTTAGGCAGGAGTTTGTAATGGCTATAATATTACTACCATTTGCTATCATCTTGTCATCTTCGATAAGTCATTTGTTTTTATTGATCAGTAGCTTAGTGTTCATTTTATTTGCCGAAATAATCAACTCGGCTGTTGAAGCGCTTGCTGATGCAGTTACGCTAGATCACAATATACTCATTGGTCGAGCGAAAGACCTTGGCTCAGCAGCAGTATTTATATCGTTAAGTATATTTACTACCGTATGGGGCTATGCCATCTATAGCTACCCATTTTGATACCAAAAAAGTATTAAAGTAGTAAATTAAAACCGCGCTTTTTCTGCTGATTGTGCTCGTTGCCATTATTCTGTTGTCAGGCTTAATTGGTATGAGATTTTAAATGTGCATATCGCGTCAAAGCTTAGTAAGTAAACGCTATACTTGATTAAAACACTCGGGTATTAGATAATCAAAACAATGTAGGTATAGAGGGTTATGGTATGTCAGAAGAATTACCCATTAAGTTCAGCGATGCAGCTGCTGTTCGCGTTAAACAGTTAATCGACGAAGAAGAAAATCCAGATCTAAAACTGCGTGTTTATGTAACAGGCGGAGGTTGTTCAGGTTTCCAATATGGTTTTACTTTTGATGAAAAAGCAAACCCAGGCGATTTAGAAATTGTAAAAAATGGCGTAACCTTAGTGGTTGACCCAATGAGTATTCAATATTTAGTTGATGGTGAGGTGGATTACACCGAAGGACTTGAAGGCGCACGCTTTTTTGTTTCCAATCCCAATGCAACTACCACCTGCGGGTGTGGCGCTAGTTTCAGCGTTTAAAGCAATTGATTAAAGCCGCAGCTAGCGGCTTTTTTATTACCTAAGACATCTTATTATCTAAAATTACTGCGTAGCTATTATTTCATTAAATGAAACCGATTTCGTAATGATTTTTAACGCGGGCAAAAAGTAGCTGAACAGCTTACTGAAGTATTCCCCACTCAATAATCCTCCTTAAAAACAAGGTCTAGATCCGCGTAGCAAGATTAAAATACTTACGTGAGTTCATACAATTATTCAGAGTTAATACTTCTAGATTATTGTCATTAATAGATGCTGTTGCTGGTGGCCTGAGCTTTGTACCTTATGTGGCTTTAGCCGTTATTTCTTGTTTATAGATGCTAATTGAACGTCAAATTGGCTTGCTTTAGGCTAAGTCACTCATTTATGTAGGGTGAGTGACTTGGAGCATTAGAATAAAAAAACCTAACACTATTGCAGAAAACGCTAAAATATATATAAAGCCTTTCTTACCTTGTTTGATCGGAACGCCATTTGCTTTAAGAAAAAAATACCAAACTAAGCAGAGGATAATGGGTAGTAAAAACAATAATCTGAACATAAACGCTTGCTCCTAACAATAAAGGGACAGTTAATAATGTAACTATTTAATTTATAAGTCAAAAATAATTAATCATAAAAAAGGTTTATTTAAATTAATTATTTGTTACATTAAAAAGGAACTAATTATAGAACGCGCGTTTTGTTGTGACTTTGACAATAAAGCTGCTCATCTATAATAGCTGATTCCTTAAATGGGGACTCAGCTGAAATTAGTTATTTCACATGAGTCTGAATAGTATATAATGTATCCAAGAGTGAGACGGGCAAATTTCACTCTTAATTAATTAACTTTAAATCATCTAGTAGGAGATGTTTTTTATGATGGGTAAAACAGTTTCTTCTGAAGAAAACTCAAAACTAACCAAGTGGCTTAAAACTAAGCGTCACGAGAAAGGTCACACAATGCGAAGCCTTGCTCAAGTACTTGGTACACCACATTCATTTATTGGCAAAATTGAAAACCAAGAGCGCCGTTTAGACGTAATTGAATTTTTACGTTATTGTGATGCATTAGAAGTCGACCCGTATGAAGGTTTAGGCTTATTAAAAGAAGACTAATATTTAGTTTCTTTTTGTAAGCGCAGGGAAGCGCTCTCATTGATGTGAAATGATTTCTTTCCCTTATTAATTCCTACCGTGATAACTATTTTCTAATTCATACAATTTATGCCGAATAAGATATAAGAATATGAGTGATGGTATTACCATCAGGGCAGTCAAAATAAAAAATAACGACCAATTTCCACCTAACCAATCATCAATCACCACACCGCTATAACTTGAAAGTAAGGTTCGTCCTAAATTTCCCAATGACGCTAATAAAGCATAATGTGTTGCGCTAAAAGCGCGATCACATAGCATAGATATAAATGCTACCATAGCAACTAATGACCATGCTTGAGTAAAGCCATCGACGACAATTGCCATTGCGTACAAGTGTTCTTGCGGGCCTGCGAGAGCGATCCAAGAAAACATTAAGTTAGAAGCAGCCATTGCCACACCGCTAATAAACAAACCTTTAACGATGCCGTACTTGTGATTAAAAATACTGCCTAAAAATGCGAACACAATGGTGATAAGCCCCGTGCCGAGCTTTGAATAGTTTGCTATTTGAGTGTTTGAAAAGCCGACTTCTTTATAAAACACAATCGACATACGGGCCAGAAATGCTTCACCAATTTTAAATAAAAAGATAAAAGCGAGCAGCGCAAGTGCAGTCTTCACGCCATTACGCGCGAAGAATGTTTTAAAAGGATCAAGTACAGTAACAGCCAACCATGCTGCAACTTTAGTTAATTGTGTTTGCTTACCAAGCGCCAGCTTTTGCCGATAAATACGTTCTAGTTCTGCATGTACAACTTCGCGGTTAGATTCAGGTTCTTTTGCCCAAAATACACAACTCATAAGTAATAACATCACAATAGCTAAAAAGTAATACACTTGTGGCCAGTCAATGCTTGGCATATCTGCCATATAAAACGGAATAGCACCTAGCAGAGCATAACCGCTCCACCAACCAGAAGTAGCCATTGCTGCTGCTGCGGTTGCTTTATGGCTCTCGTTTTCACTGAGGGTATCGATACGAAAAGCATCAATAGCAATATCTTGAGTCGCTGAGGCGATAGCAATTAATAAGCACAACGCAGCTGCGATGGCTAAATGCGCGGTGATATCTAATCCTGCCAGTAAAATAACTCCTAGCAAAATAAAGCATTGGCAAAATAGTATCCAACTACGGCGCTGGCCTAGCCAGTTATATAGCAACGGCAGTTTTATTCTATCGACTAAGGGTGACCATAAAAAATTAATGCTGTAAGCACCAAATACAATGCCAAATAAGCCAATCATGCTGCGACTTAGGCCTTCATCTTTTAGCCACGCAGACATCACGGAGCCTATGAGGACCCAAGGAAAACCGCTGCTCATACCAAAAATAAACACATTTATAAGTCGTTTATCTTTAAAGTACGAAAAATATTCTGATACCGACAAGCTTTTAGTCATAACGCCTTCATTGGCAATAGCGGTTTGGCCGCTATTTTTATTGTTATAGTGGGGTTGGCTCTAATACAGTTATATTTAAAATAACAACCGGGGTTTTTGGTACAAAGTCATAACCAATTTTTTCATTAAATCCCGTTTCAACTTGCATTATTTTATCAAGCGTTTCGTAGCCTTCCATTACCATACCGAACACGGCAAAGCCCCAGTCTTTACCTGGGTTTAGGTGGTCGTTATTGTCCATGTTAAAGAAAAACTGACGAGTACCAGAATGAGGTTGACGATCTTGATAGGCCATGGCGATACTGTACATATCGTTTTTTGAACCGTTACCGCTTTCATTAAAGATAGGTTCGCCTTCATAAACCCCGTCATATTCTTTATCGTAGCCACCGCCTTGAATGACAAAGTCTCGGTCGTTTTCTACATCTCGTTCAACACGATGAAATACGGTGCCTTTATAGCTGCCATCCATCACATAAGTTAAAAAATTATTGACGGTGATAGGGGCTTTTGAGCGATCCATCTCGACTATGATTTTCCCCATTGTGGTAGTTATTTCAACTCGTGGGAACATATTGTTTTTTTGTACAAAGCGTCCTTCGGTCGCTGCCATTGCGGTTTGGCTAAGTTGCACTAATATAAATAATAAAAATAGACGTTTCATGGTTAACCTTCTAAAAATGCCAGTAATTCAGGGTCTGATACCATGCGGGTAATTAACTGCTCAGTCAACTTATTGAGTTGTCCTTCAATTTTTGCTCTATCGTGACCTAGTGGTCCTTCAAGGCTTGCATTACCACGGTAAATTTTACTGAAGTTACTATCGCTGCGAATAACACGCACACCTAATTCAATCTTTGCATTGCTGGTATGCGACATCATTTTTTCAGTAACTACGGCTTGCAGTGTATGAATATCAACTTCAAAACGAGTAGTCGCAAGATTTGAAATGCTTGCACCGTTTCGGCTAAGAGCGCTATCAAGGGCACTTTTAATTGATTCAGTAAGGCCTTGGCTGGCAATTGTTTGGGTTTTGTCTGAGGTTATTAATTTTAATGTTGCTGGGTCACCTCTAAGATCAATAACACTGGTACTTAAACTTTGATTAATTGAGCTTAATTTGCCACCTTGATAGAGCGGATTTAAGATCAATTGATTAGGCTGACTACTGCAAGCTGACAGTGATAATAAAGCACAACAAGGTAAAACATATTTCATCATAGCTATAGCATTCCATTATTTTTAGTGGCACTTAATACTACAAACTTTTTATTTGAACCAAGTAATTCACAATTGCCAAACATACGTTTTAGTTTGTCATGGTAGTCCAGGTGGCGGTTACCAATAATACGTAATTCTCCGCCATTTTTTAATGTGTCTTTGGCTTGTTTAAACATTTGCCATGCAATGTGATCTGTCACGGCTTGTGCTTGGTGAAAAGGCGGATTACATAACACTACATCGACACTTTCACGTTCAAAGCCCGTTAAGCAATCATTTTCAATAAAGCGGCATTGCTCAAACTTATCTTCCATATTGAGCTCTACAGTTAATCGTGCTGATTCAACCGCCATATATGATTCGTCCACAAAGGTAACTTCAGCGTTAGGGCAGCGTGCGAGTGTCATCAAACCCACCACACCATTACCGCAACCTAGATCAATAATACTTTTTGCTTTATTGGTTTGTGGTAAAAAGTCAAAAAAGAACCGTGCACCAATGTCCAGAGAATCCCGCGAGAACACATTGGCGTGATTACTAATGGTAAAATCAGTGCCTTCAAGAGGCCAATTAACAGGAAAATCAGCAGCTTTATAACCACCTTCCGCTTGGCTAATAATTAGGCGAGATTTTTTCACTGCTAAACTAGTTTTAGTTTCACCAATAAATTGCTCGAAAGCTTTAATTGTTGAATTATGTACATCTTTGGTTTTTGCTGCGCCAATAACCGGAGTGCCAGGTGCGAGTACTTCGCTGAGCTCAGATAATTGATATTGCAAGAAGCCCAATGTGCGTGGCACTTTTAAAATAACTAAATCAACGTGTTCAGGCAAAGCCGATAAGCTATCTAGCTGGCTAAATGCGGTGGTTGGTATTTTATTTTCTGCTAAGTTGTAAGCCGCCGCTTGGTGGCTAATATAAGAATCGTTTACTGAACAAACCGTTAATTGTTGTTTACTAAAATAACAAGACAAGGCTCCAAAACTATCATTTAAAATCAGCAAAGAGCGACAATCAGGATAATGTTCAGTAACATAGTCAATTAGGTACTCGTCTGCTGAATCCCAAGCTTGTAAGCTACGGTTTTTTTGATCCAAAGGAAAACGTTCAAGAGTAAATGTTTTATCGCCGAACTGTGCTTGCGTGGTCATAATAGTTAGTGATCAGTAATCAAATGATAGGTAAATTCTAACATGCAACGGCAAAAGGCCAACCCCCATATGTTACCAAATGGCTTTTACTACCAAGCAAAAGCGTTAAGTGCGCAAAAAAGTCTCGATTTATTCTACTATTTACGCGACTCACTGACTTGGCAGCAACCAAAAACGACCGTGTTTGGGAAAACGAACCCCATTCCACGTATGCAATGTTTTATTGCTGATGCTGATGCTGATGCTGGTGTACGTTACGGTTATTCTGGTTCGACATTAAATGTTGAACCATGGCCTGATGTATTAGATGCCATGCGACTACGATTAAATAAACAATTTGATGTTGGATTTAATGCCTTATTAGTTAACTTATACCGTGATGGGAATGATTGCATGGGCTGGCACGCCGATGATGAAGCAGAACTTGGCCATGAGCCTATTATTGTATCGATTTCATTAGGGGCTGAACGAGTATTTAAAATAAAACATAAAGTAACCAAGGAAGTCACTTCGCTTACGTTACACAGCGGGAGTTGCTTGGTTATGAATGGACTTAGCCAGCAACAATATCTACATGCGCTTCCTAAACAAACACGTTTGGCACACCCTCGAATCAACTTAACTTTTCGAACAATTTTTCAAAAATGAATATTTGTTGGCCTTTATAGTAGTGGCCTTGATATAGTAAGCACATAAATAACCAGTAAAATATGAGTGTTTTATGTCAATGCAACAACAGATTGAAAGCAAGTTAGCTGATGCGATTGCGTGTAAGCACCTTAATGTGGTGAACGAAAGCCATATGCATAGTCGTGGTAGCGATTCACACTTTAAAGTAATTGTAGTAAGTGAAGAGTTTAGCGGTAAACGTTTATTGCAACGCCATCGTCAAATTAATGAAGTGCTAAAAGATGAGTTAGCGAATCATATTCATGCATTGGCTATCCATACTTTTACTCCTGATGAATTTACAGAGCAAAGTGGTCAGGTTGCTGACTCACCGACTTGTTTAGGTGGCTCTAAATTAGATTAGCGGCAAGGTCTGAGAGTACACAAAACTCATCAGATCTGTATTTTTACAATTAGCCTTTAAACTAGCGCTAATTTTTATTGAGATAAATATAGGATGATCAATGGTCATTAAGCCTAAAATTCGCGGTTTCATTTGTACTAACGCCCACCCAGTAGGTTGTGCAGAGCACGTACAAGAACAAATTAACTATGTAAAACAACAAGGCGCATTAAAAAATGCCCCTAAAAATGTATTAGTTATCGGTGCTTCAACTGGCTATGGCCTTGCATCTCGTATTACTGCTGCATTTGGTGGCGGTGCTAAAACTTTAGGTATTTTCTTCGAAAAAGAAGGTACTGAGCGTAAAACCGGTTCTGCAGGTTGGTATAATACTGCTGCATTTCAAGCGGCCGCAGACGCTGAAGGTTTATGGTCAAAAAATATTAATGGCGATGCGTTCTCTAACGAAATCAAACAAAAAGCGATTGATACAATTAAAGCGGATTTAGGCAAAGTAGACCTAGTTATATACAGCCTTGCATCGCCGCGTCGAACTGATCCAAATACCGGCGAAGTTTACTCATCAACGCTTAAGCCAATTGGTAACTCAGTTACGACTAAAAACTTAAACACCTCAAAACGTGAAATTGATGCTATTACCGTAGAAGCTGCAAACCAAGATGATATTGATAACACTATTAAAGTGATGGGCGGCGAAGACTGGGAAATGTGGATTGATGCATTAAAAGAGGCTGATGTACTAGCTGATAACTTTAAAACCAGTGCTTATACTTATATCGGTAAAGAACTAACATGGCCAATTTACGGTCACGCGACTATTGGTAAAGCGAAAGAAGATTTAGATCGCGCAACCGTAGCAATCAAAGAATCAACTAAAGCATTAAACGGTGAAGCTTATGTATCATCATTAAATGCAGTGGTTACCCAAGCAAGTTCTGCAATTCCTATTATGCCGCTTTATATTTCAGCGCTATTTAAAGTAATGAAAGCGGATGGGACCTATGAAGGCACGATCGAGCAAATTCACGCGTTATTTACTGAGAACCTTTATGGAGACTCACCACGCTTTGATGACGGCGGTCATTTATTCCAAAACTACAAAGAGCTGGAAGATGATGTACAAGCGCGTATTCAAACTGTGTGGGACAGCGTAACCACAGAAACAATAGACGAATTAACTGATTACGTGGGTTACCACAATGAGTTTTTACGTTTATTTGGGTTTGGTATTGATGCTGTTGATTATGAACAAGATGTCGATCCAGTTGCCGCTATAGCTAACATGATTGATTAATTCAGCCATGTTTATTTGAAAAGTCGCTATGGCGACTTTTTTTATTGATAAATTTTACTTTATCGTTATTTAGCGGATTAATTTCCATCCCACCTCGCAAGCAATAGCACTTTGGTCTATATTGAATTTTATTCAAATGCGGCTAATAGGTTAAATAACTGCTCCTGTCGTATAAATTTCATAATTACACTCGCATAGTGACCCTGATTGATGTTAAAATTCGGGCAATATATGTGAGGAATTTTACTGCGTTGCTTGTTTTGTAATTTAAACAGGCGGTTCTTCGTTATCTTGAATTTGGCTTAGGGTTATCAAGAAAAGCGACGTGGTCGGTACGATTTTTCAGTTTCTTTCCGTTAATGTAGTGCAAGTGCGTATGATCAACATAAAAAAAGGTCTGGACTTACCCATAGAGGGCGCGCCTCAGCAAGTTATTCATGATGGTTCTACCGTCAAACGTGTAGCTGTGCTAGGTGAAGAGTTTATTGGTATGCGTCCAACCATGCATGTTCGTGTGGATGACCAAGTTAAAAAAGGCCAGGTACTTTTTGAAGACAAAAAGAACCCAGGTGTATTATTTACTGCTCCAGCTGCTGGTACAGTAAAAGAAATTAATCGTGGTGCAAAACGTGTGCTGCAATCTGTCGTTATTGAAATAAACGGCAGTGAGCAAATCACCTTTGACGCTTTCTCGACTGAGCAACTTTCGAGTCTCGATCGTGAAAAAGCCAAAGAAGTACTGATCCAGTCAGGTCAATGGACAGCATTACGTGCTCGCCCATTCAGCAAAGTAGCGGCTGTGGATGCAAATCCTAGTTCGATCTTTGTGACGGCTATCGACACTAACCCTCTTGCTGCAGATCCTGCAGTGATTATTGCTGAAAATGTACAAGCATTTGAAGCAGGTTTAGCTGTAGTATCACGTCTGACCGATGGTAAGGTATTTGTTTGTAAACAAGCAGGTAGCCAAGTACCTAGCTCATCAATTCCTCAAGTAGAAGTACATGAGTTTGGTGGCGTACATCCGGCTGGCCTTGTTGGCACACATATCCATCACTTAGATCCAGTATCGGTAAGCAAGCAAGTTTGGCATATCGGTTACCAAGACGTTATTGCCTTTGGTCACTTATTCCTAACTGGTGAAATTAGCACAGACCGTGTGATTTCTCTTGCTGGTCCGCGTGTTAAAAACCCACGTTTAGTGAAAACTCAACTGGGTGCTGCTTTAGATGATTTAGTTGCAGGCGAATTAGAAGACGGCGATAACCGTGTTATCTCTGGCTCTGTTTTAGCGGGTGCTACTTCACAAGGTCCTCAAGCATTCTTAGGTCGTTACCACATTCAAGTATCGGTATTACTTGAAGGTCGCGAAAAAGAGTTGTTTGGTTGGATTGCTCCAGGCACAGATAAATTCTCTGTAACACGTACTTTCTTATCACACCTAACACCGAGTCGTTTATTTAAAATGACAACGTCAACAGGTGGTTCAAAACGTGCCATGGTACCACTTGGTAGCTATGAGCGTGTTATGCCTTTAGATATTTTGCCAACGCCTTTATTACGTGACTTAATTGCCCGTGATTTGGATAGTGCAATTTCATTAGGGGCGCTTGAACTTGATGAAGAAGATTTAGCGTTATGTACCTTCGTTTGTCCAGGCAAATACGAGTATGGTTCAATCCTACGCGATTGCTTGACTACGATCGAGAAGGAAGGCTAGAGAGATGGGTTTAAAGAAATTTCTAGAAGATATCGAGCCGCATTTTGAAGCCGGTGGTAAACATGAAAAGTTTTATGCGCTGTATGAAGCAGCTGCAACTATTTTTTATACCCCTGGTCACGTAAATAAAGGCGCGACACACGTTCGTGATAACATCGACCTAAAACGCATGATGATTTTAGTGTGGATGGCGACGTTCCCTGCAATGTTTTTTGGTATGTTCAATATCGGTCATCAGGCCGCTGGTGCATTAGCACAAGGTTTTGAACTAGCAAATTCTTGGCAAGTTGGCCTGTTCCAGATATTTGGTGGTGAATTAACTGCTGAATCCGGCTGGGGCGCTAAAATGTTTTATGGCGCATGTTTCTTCCTACCTATTTACGCAGTTACATTTGCTGTAGGTGGTTTCTGGGAAGTTATATTTGCTTCAGTGCGTAAGCATGAAATTAACGAAGGTTTCTTCGTAACGTCTGTGTTATTCGCGCTTATCCTACCTGCAACCATTCCTTTATGGCAAGTTGCACTAGGTATTACATTCGGTGTAGTAATCGCTAAAGAAATCTTTGGTGGTACTGGTCGTAACTTCTTAAACCCTGCATTAGCGGGTCGTGCGTTTTTATTCTTCGCATACCCTGCACAAATTTCAGGTGACACAGTATGGACAGCAGTAGATTCATTCTCTGGTGCAACTATGCTAGGTCAAGCGTTTGTTGGTTCACTTGATTACAGCAACATGGCTCTTTGGTGGGATGCGTTTTATGGTTTCATTCAAGGTTCAGTAGGTGAGACATCTACACTTGCATTGCTAGTTGGTGGCTTATTCCTCATTTACGTACGTATTGCTTCATGGCGCATCGTGCTAGGTGTGTTCTTGGGTATGGTGGCAACAGCATTCTTATTAAACGCTGTTGGTTCTGATACTAACCCAGTATTTGCAATGCCTTGGCATTGGCACTTTGTACTTGGTGGTTTTGCTTTTGGTATGTTCTTTATGGCGACAGACCCTGTGTCTGCAGCATTTACTGACAAAGCAAAGTTCGCATATGGCGCACTAATTGGTGTGATGGTAGTAATGATCCGTGTAATTAACCCTGCATTCCCTGAGGGTATGATGCTAGCAATCTTATTTGCTAACTTATTCGCACCATTGTTCGATCACTTCGTAGTGCAAGCTAATATCAAGCGGAGGTTGGCACGTAATGTCTAGTAATAACGAATCAATCGGCAAAACGCTAAGCGTTGTTGTAGCACTATGTTTAGTGTGTGCAATCATCGTATCGTTTGCTTCAGTTCAGCTTCGCCCTTTACAGCAAGCTAACAAAACGCAAGATATTCAAAAAAATATCTTGGCAGCTGCGGGCATTGATGTGTCTGGTTCTGTATCAGAAACTTTTAAAGCTAAGATCGAAACTCGCCTAGTTAATATGGAAACAGGTGAGTCTCAAACTGGCGAAGCAGTTCAGGCTAAAATCGACGCTTTCGATTTTGAAAAAAGCAAGTTTGATCAAAAAATTAGCTTTGCATTAAAAGCAGAGGGCATTAAGGATATCGCTGGTATTCAGCGTATGACTCATGAGTCTCCTGCATATATCTCGAAAAAAGCAGACGGTTCTACAGATGCTATCATTTTACCAATCCAAGGTTATGGCCTTTGGGGTATTATGTATGGTTTCTTAGCGCTTGAAAGCGATGGCGAGACAATTAAAGATATTAACTTTTATAAGCACGGTGAAACACCAGGTCTAGGTGGGGAAATTCAAAATCCACAATGGACTGCTAAATGGGGTGGCAAAGAGCTACCTATTGATGTAGTAAAAAGCGGCGCTAAAAATGATCATCAAATTGATGGTTTATCTGGTGCAACTTTAACTTCAAATGGTGTTGATCACACAGTTGACTTTTGGACTGGCGAAAACGGCTTTGGTCCTTTCCTTGCGAGAGTACGTGAAGGAGCGTTGAAATAATGGCTGATACTAAAGAAATGAAGTCGGTCCTATTTGGTCCGGTACTGGCAAACAACCCAATCGCATTACAAGTACTTGGTATTTGTTCTGCGCTTGCGGTAACGTCGAGCTTAAAAAATGCTTTAATCATGTCAATCGCATTGACCTTGGTAACAGCGTTCTCAAGCTTCTTTATCTCAATTATTCGTAACCAGATCCCGTCATCTGTACGTATTATCGTGCAAATGACCATTATTGCATCATTGGTAATCGTTGTTGACCAAGTATTACAAGCCTTCTCTTATGCTACGGCGAAAGAGTTGTCTGTATTCGTTGGTCTAATCATTACTAACTGTATCGTAATGGGTCGTGCAGAAGCATACGCAATGAAGTCGCCGCCAGTAATGTCGTTCCTTGATGGTATCGGTAATGGCTTAGGTTACTCAGTAGTGTTACTGACTGTTGGCTTTATTCGTGAACTATTTGGTAAAGGGTCATTATTTGGTGTTGAAATCATCCCTCTTGTACAAGATGGTGGTTGGTATCAACCTATGGGTCTATTGATTTTACCGCCTAGTGCATTCTTCATCATTGGTTTATTCATTTGGGTACTTCGTACTTATAAGAAAGACCAAGTAGAAGCGAAAGGGTAAGGGGCAGACTGTGGAACATTATATTAGTTTATTCGTAAAAGCAGTTTTCATTGAAAACTTAGCTTTGGCCTTCTTCCTAGGTATGTGTACTTTCCTTGCAGTATCAAAGAAAGTTACAACGTCTATCGGTCTAGGTGTGGCAGTTATCGTGGTATTGGGTATCTCAGTACCAGTTAACAACTTGGTTTATCATGCGGTTCTTGCACCTGGTGCACTTGAGTGGCTTGGTTATCCTGACGCGGATCTTAGCTTTTTACGTTTCTTGACGTTTATCGGTGTTATTGCGGCACTGGTACAAATTCTTGAAATGGCATTAGATAAGTTCTTCCCAGCACTTTATAACGCGTTAGGTATCTTCCTACCATTGATCACAGTTAACTGTGCAATATTTGGTGCGGTATCTTTCATGGTTGAACGTAACTATAACTTCACTGAATCAGTGGTTTATGGTATCGGTTCTGGTGTGGGTTGGGCGCTAGCAATTACTTTGCTTGCTGGTATCCGTGAGAAAATGAAATATTCAGACGTGCCAGACGGCTTACGTGGTTTAGGTATTACCTTTATCACTGTTGGCTTGATGGGTCTTGGCTTTATGTCATTCTCTGGCATTTCACTTTAATAGGTAGCGAGGATAAATCATGAGTTATGAGATTTTCTTAGGCGTTGGTGTTTTCATCGCTATCGTTGTACTGCTAGTTTTAGTCATCATTGGTGCTAAATCTCAGCTAGTTGCAAGCGGTGACATCATCATTGGCGTAAATGGCGATCCAGACAAAGCCATTACAACATCTGCAGGTACCAAGCTTTTAGGCGCGTTATCTGAGTCAGGTATTTTCGTATCATCTGCATGTGGTGGCGGTGGCTCTTGTGGTCAGTGTCGTGTACACATTCATTCTGGTGGCGGCGATATCTTACCAACTGAACTTGATCACATCTCTAAAGGTGAAGCCCGTGAAGGCTGTCGTTTAGCGTGTCAGGTAAATGTTAAAAATGACATGGAAATTGAACTTGAAGAGTCAATTTTCGGTGTTAAAAAATGGGATTGTGAAGTTATTTCTAACGATAACAAAGCAACTTTCATTAAAGAGCTTAAACTACAGATCCCTGATGGCGAGTCAGTACCGTTTCGTGCCGGTGGTTATATTCAGATTGAAGCCCCTGCGCATCACGTTAAATATGCTGATTTCGATGTACCAGAAGAGTATCGTGGCGATTGGAACCATTTTGGTTTCTTCAAGCTGGAGTCAAAAGTAGACGAAGAAACAATTCGTGCTTACTCAATGGCTAACTACCCAGAAGAAGAAGGCATCATCATGCTTAACGTGCGTATCGCTGCGCCGCCGCCAAGAGATTTAAGCTTACCTTGTGGTAAAATGTCATCGTACATTTGGTCACTTAAAGAAGGTGATAAAGTAACTATCTCTGGTCCATTTGGTGAGTTCTTTGCAAAAGATACTGATGCTGAAATGGTATTTGTAGGTGGTGGTGCTGGTATGGCACCTATGCGTTCACACATCTTTGACCAACTTAAGCGTTTGAACTCTAAGCGTAAGATGAGTTTCTGGTATGGTGCACGTTCTAAGCGTGAAATGTTCTATGTTGAAGATTTTGACGGCCTAGCGGCTGAAAATGATAACTTCGTATGGCATACCGCGCTTTCAGATCCACAACCAGAAGATAACTGGGAAGGCTATACTGGCTTTATCCATAACGTGCTATTTGAGAACTATCTTAAAGATCACGAAGCGCCAGAAGATTGTGAGTTCTACATGTGTGGTCCTCCAATGATGAACGCCGCTGTTATCACTATGTTGAAAGACTTAGGTGTTGAAGACGAAAATATCTTACTAGATGATTTCGGTGGCTAACACCCGTATCAAAACAGTTTAGTTTTGGTTAGAATATCAGCCTCGTAGCAATATATGTTATGGGGCTTTTTTATTTCCATTACTTAAGTAGGCTGCTATGAATAGAGTTTTTCACCGACAAGGCATGATTGCCATCTTTTTTCTTACCCTCACTTTACTCATTAGTGGCTGTGGCCAAAATGATGAGCCCCAAGAGTTATACCTTGAAGGTAAAACTATGGGTACTACTTACCATATTAAGGTCTTCGCCAAGCAACAAAAGCTGGATTCATTAAATTTATTACCAGAAGTAACTCTGTTGCTCAAAGATATAAATCAATCAATGTCGACTTATATTGATGATTCTGAAATCAACACTTTTAATCGTCTTCCCGCTGGTCAAGTTATGCCTATTAGCCGTGATTTTAGAGCAGTTGTAAGCGAGTCCATCCGCTTAGGAGAGTCTACTAAGACTCTTGATGTGACCATGGGACCACTGATTGATTTATGGGGTTTTGGTCCTGATAAAAAACCAACAAAACGTCCAACAGATGAAGAACTCGCAGCCATGGTTGCACAAATTGGGGTTGATAAACTAATACTGACTGAGCAAGGCCTAGCGAAAACAGTAGCGGGTTTAGAATTATCATTTTCTTCTACTGCAAAGGGGTATGGGATAGATAAAGTAGCTGAATTATTAGAAAGCCATGACTTAACTGATTATATGGTTGAGATTGGTGGTGAGTTACGTGTATCAGGTAAAAAACCGAATGATCAAGATTGGCGTATCGCTATTGAGCAACCGGATGCTGAGCCTGGTGTGCGTAAAGTGCACCGTGTATTAGCGCCGGGTAATAACGGCATTGCGACATCGGGTGATTATCGCATTTACTATGAGATGGATGGTATTACCTATAGCCATTTAATTGATCCGGCAACCGGTATGCCAAGTCGTCATGATCTTGTATCGGTTACTGTATTGCATCCATCAGCGATGACAGCTGACGGCCTTGCAACAGCACTGACTGTGATGGGGATGGATAAAGCCAAAGCCTATGCCGAAAAAAATGATTTACCGGTTTATCTGATCGGCAAATCAAAAGATGGCTTAGTGACTTATTCGAGCCCTGCATTTAAACCCTATTTGTAGCGCGGTTTAAATCAGTTTATAATAGCAACAGCTTGGTGATTATCATCAAGCATTATTTTATTGCTGATCAATAGGGGCTAAGCAATGTCACTTTTTCTTCTTACGTTTGGTTTACTGCTTTTAATTGTCGCAGCGATGGCTGTGGGCATGATAGTGCAAAAGAAATCTATGGCCAGCAGCTGTGGTGGTTTAGGCTCTGTAGGCATTGATAAAGCCTGTGATTGTGATGACCCATGCGACAAACGCAAAAAGCGTATGGCAAAAGAGCAAGTTTGGAAAGAAAACCAAATATTATAAGCTCTTGATAGCTATCAAATATACATTAAAAAGCGCCTCTTTAATAACAGGCGCTTTTTTAATGCCCACTTACAGACAAAATGTGGCAAGTAATCGACCACTGCGACAATATGTCACATCCAGTGAAGCTTTTATGGACTGTATAATATGATGTATTCCTAATCGTTTATTCACTGCAGGCATTGATTATCAATTAACAACTTAATTAACAACGCAATTAAATTTGGCTGCGACACTGCGTGCGCTTTCTGATTACGAATTAGCACTAAGTAATAGCCAAGGACGATATGGTGACTTTTCACTACTTAGGCTTAAAGCAAGTTATGACGTTAATTCGGCACTGATGTTAAGCACGCAAGTTGATAATTTAACTGATGAGTATTATGAATATGTATAGTGGGATGACTCGTAAACTCTGCATAGCCCAGCACAAGGTCGTGCTATATCTGTTGCAATTAAGTTTAAGTATTAATGGGTAAGCAGTTACTCGCGTGGCGCAAGTTGGCAAGGCGACTCCATCTATGGTTGGGGTTAAGCTTTGGCATGTTTTTTGTGATCCTTTGCTTGTCAGGAGCTGCACTTGTTTATTATCCGCAAATAGATACCTGGTTGCATCCGGAATTAGCAAATGCAGCGCAGCAACCGTGTGATTACAACACTGCATTAAAAACATTACGCATGCAGTATCCAGATAAGCTGGGACCGTGGCGGTTTGAAGTGACCCCTGAACAACAATTCATTCCGGCGCGCTATTATAACCCTCAAGAGACTCAAGGGCAGGATTTTGCACCTATGATGGTGTGGTTGTCAGCTGATGGCAGCACCTTGCTCAGACAGTCATTTTGGGGCGATTACCTAGTAACTTGGCTGTATAACTTGCACTTTACTTTACTACTTGGCAGTACAGGGACAATTATTGTCGGTTACCTTGGAATTGGCAGCGCGCTCTTATTACTCACAGGTTTAGTTGCGTGGTGGCCTAAGTCAGGTTTTTGGTTGAGGCAATTGCGTTTTAAGCGCCGCGCTGCTTTATTAGGACACATGTACGATTGGCATAAAACAATCGGTTTAGTGATGTTGTTACCCTTGTTTATTCTTACTAGTACCGGTGCGATGCTAGCCTTGCCCAAAGAGACCAATGGCTTGCTTGGCTGGGCACTGGGTGAAGTCGAAAGTGCTGCAAGACCAGCACCACAGTTAACTTTTTCAAACCCGCAAATTAGTGTTACTCAGGCTGTGAAAATAGCACAAACACAACTGCCTAAAGCGCGACTTGCATGGATAGAAACTCCCAGCGTAAACCAAGGCTATTATCGACTGCGCATGCAGGTAAGTGATGATAAATCGACACGTTTTCCAAACAGTTATATTGATATTAATCCGCGCTCAGGTGAGGTAGTGAAGGTCTTCGATCTTAGGCAGCAAGGAACAAGTAACCAAATCAAAAACTGGCTACATCCACTGCATAATGGCAGTGTAGGTGGGCTAAGCCTTAAAGTACTATGGATCATCGCCTCGTTGGCAAGTTTAGGGTTGGGTTGGCTAGGTTGGTATCGTTATTATCTACGTAAAAATACAGCCAAAAAAGATCGCAAAAAATAACAAGCCCTGAGAACAGGGCTAACGTACTTAAATTTAAAGTTTTATAAGTTGACTACCTAATACGGCGTATTCGATGTGTTTATCGTTGCGTAGTAAAAAGTGTGCTTTAGCTCCACGCTTTAGCATCGTGGTTTAAATCTATTCCTTGCGCATTAAAACGGGTTTGCAGCTGTGCGCCATCGGGATTGACCATAGGAATGATCATCAGTGATAGTTTGTTTTGCCAATTTTCTCGCCATGCATTATTTTTTGTTTCGATTGCATAGCTTAAAAAATCCATTAATGCGGCACTTGCCGTATTTTCATCACCATGCATTTGGCTCCACATCATAACTTTGATTGGCCCCGAGCCAATATAAAATGCATCAATTGATTTACCTAAGAATGATTGACCTAAATTTTTTCGCTCTATGCTGGGGTGAGCAGCTAACGTATCTAGTAAAGGAGCAAGATCAGCGTGTGTAATCGCTGCTTTGTTTAATCCTTTAATTTGGTGCATTGCGATTGGTGCGGCAGTTAAGCTAAATGAGTAACTAAGTAAGCCAAGTAGTATGGTTTTGCGAATCATATTAATATCCTGTTATTCTTATTTTGTAATTTGTTGAGAATATAATATTAAACTGGATCGGTCCAAAATTATCTTCACTTTAAGTGAAATCATTTTCCATAACTATGATGCTTAGCGGGCTTTATTTTCAATTGATTGTTTATTATAAAATAATATCTTTTGATAAAGTTTTTTGTGAACATTCAAGTTGATTTTAGGGCTAAAATTTAGACTAAAGTCTATGAGTTAATTTTTTTCATCTATCAGATTTATTTTTATCAGTTGTAAGCTTTGAGCTATTACACTAAATTTAGTTTCAAGGAAGCGAAATGAACAAGCCGCTTACAAAGAATCTTTATAATTGTGTGTGAAGATGTTGTCAAAGGCGGTTCAAGTTTAGTACAAACTGGGCTTGAACTGTTTTTATTTTACTGCCACATGATTAGACGAACTGAAAGTTTGTCACTGAATTACAGTGTTTATTGAACAACGCTAAAACTGAATCTTTATAATTGTGTGTGAAGATGTTGTCAAAAAGACAGTTCAAGTTTAGTTAACCTGAGCTTGAACTGCTTTTATTTACTGCCACGCGATTAAATGAACTTATTGTTCATCAGTGAATCTACAATACGTATTGAAAAATATTAGAACCGAATCTTTATAATTGTGTGTGAAGATGTTGTCAAAAAGACGACTCAAGTTAGGGGATAACTTGGCTTGAGTTGCTTTTTATTTTAACCGACATGCAGTTAGATGGCGAAGCAGCCAATACCAAATTCAATAGCGAATACGCTATTAAATGAATCTTTATAATTGTGTGTGAAGATGTTGTCAAAAAGACGACTCAAGTTAGGGGATAACTTAGCTTGAGTTGCTTTTTATTTTCTAAAAGCCGCCAATTATCATTTAAGTTATTTTTAAAGCGCCAGTATGGCGCTTTTTTTATAGCTGTAATTCAACATATTAATAAAAAGTTAGCCCGCTATGTTGTTTTATACTTGTAGCTTGTGTTGACTTTGTTATAATCCTCCCGAAATTTCAGTAATTACTGAAACTTTATTGATGAAGATCATAACAACGAAGTGGAAAACAGCGTAAAGCCAGTCTCTTTACTTCGTAATATATAACCAATAAGGCCATATACGTTTGAATTCGCAAAATTGTCCGCCAGCAAAAACGCACTCTACGCTTAGTAGATGGCAGTTGCGTGCGCGTGCACTTTTTGCCGGACGAGAGCTATTTTCTGTATTAGTTATTTTATTAATTAATTCAGCCATGCTGGTAAATGGTAGTATTGAAGATGCGACAGAGCTAAAAAGCTTATTAACTGAAGGGGCTGTATATGAGTCATCTTTAATTAATGTATTGGGCTTTTTGGCATATCCAGTTGTGTCGTGCCAGTTACTCATTGGTTTATGTTGGTTGATTTTTCACTTTTTCCCAGCGCGTCGTGCTGGGGTTATTTTACGCAAAGCAGCCTTTGCTTTTCGTCAAACAAAAACATCTTTAGTAGTACACAGCGCTCATGGTTGTCGTGCTCCACCTCTTGTTAATGGTTGAACGCTACTCGTTATAGATAGTTTGGCTTTTAACTATTCTGCTGATTCTGTCCGCTGTAATAACGCTTAGCCGCAGTGTACCTGCGATTCAACCAACACCCTCAAATTCCTTTATTGCTTTTTTGATGCTTAGTATTTTTTATGGCGCTAAAAAGTTACCTGAGGAATATTCAAACCGTTGTTTTTACGCTTTTATTTAGAGTTGTAGGGGCAGCACATATCAAATTTTAGGTTGTAGGATAGTCCTTTGTTAATTCGAAACCTCTGTAATATTGCTCTGGGCACAACTGTGCTCGCACTGACTGGCTGTAAAGGCGGGGTGCTTGATCCAAAAGGGCAAGTTGGGATAGATGAAAAAAATCTGATCATCATTGCCACTGTGCTGATGTTAATTGTGGTTATTCCTGTGATTGTGATGACCTTGTACTTTGCGTGGAAATATCGTGATGGCCAAGAGCAGCAAATTTATGCGCCAAAATGGGCACACTCAGGAAAAATTGAAGCCGCAGTCTGGGCCATTCCTATTGTGATAGTGATTGTACTGGGTGTCATTACTTGGCAATCAACGCAACAGCTTGACCCTTATAAACCGCTTGAAGGTAAAGGCAAACACTTAACAGTTGAAGTGGTATCACTGAATTGGAAATGGCTGTTTATTTATCCTGAGCAAGGTATTGCTACGGTTAATGAATTGGTATTTCCAGCCAATGTACCGGTGGAATATAAAATCACCTCAGAAAGTACCATGAACTCATTTTTCATCCCACAACTAGGTAGCCAAATCTACTCGATGGCGGGCATGGAAACTAAGTTGCATTTAATTGCTAATGAACCGGGTACGTTTAAAGGCTTTTCTGCTAACTACAGCGGTGCAGGTTTTACTGGTATGAAATTTAATGCCATAGCTACGCCAACGCAAGCTGACTTTGATACGTGGGTAAACAAGGTGAAAAGCCAAGCTAATACGCTCACTAAAGCGAATTATGATGCACTGGCATTACCGAGTGAAAACAACCCGGTGACTTATTTTGCTGATGTTGATGATGGCTTGTTCCACACCATCATTATGAAATATATGCAAGCACATGGTGATATGAACAAAATGCACAGTGCAATGCCTGAGCACAGCGGTCATGAAAATCACACAATGCACAGCGAGGGCGAGGAATAATTATGTCGTTATTTGGAAAATTATCGTTAGATGCCATTCCGTTTCATGAACCTATTTTGATGGTGACAATGGCGGTAGTAGTGATTGCAGGGGCATTGATTGCAGCTTTAGTCACAAAATATAAAAAATGGGGTGTGCTATGGCACGACTGGATCACCTCAATCGATCATAAACGCTTAGGTGTGATGTACATTATCCTTGCCTTGATCATGCTGTTTCGTGGTTTCTCAGATGCCATTATGATGCGGGCACAATTGGCGCTTGCTACAGGAGGCGCAACGGGTTATTTGCCGCCAGAGCATTATGACCAAATCTTCACCGCGCATGGGGTGATCATGATCATCTTTATGGCGATGCCATTTATGATTGGTCTAATGAACATTGTATTGCCACTGCAAATTGGTGCGCGCGATGTAGCATTTCCGTTTTTAAATAATCTAAGTTTTTGGCTTACTGCCGGTGGTGCAATATTAATTAATATTTCATTGTTCTGTGGTGAATTTGCAAAAACCGGTTGGGTCGCTTATCCGCCGCTATCGGAGATGTCTTTTAGCCCTGGAGTCGGGGTCGATTATTATATTTGGGCACTGCAAATATCAGGTATTGGTACACTATTAACGGCAGTAAACTTTTTAGTAACAGTGTTTAAAATGCGTGCCCCTGGTATGCGTTTAATGCAAATGCCAATTTTTACCTGGACATGTACATGGGCAAATATCTTAATTGCTGCGTCATTCCCAATCTTAACTGCGGTGTTGACTATGTTAACGCTAGACCGTTATTTAGATTTCCACTTCTTTACTAATGAAGCTGGCGGTAACGCCATGATGTACATCAACCTGTTCTGGGCTTGGGGTCATCCTGAAGTGTATATCTTGATTTTACCTGCATTTGGTATTTTCTCTGAAGTTATCTCGACCTTTACCGGTAAACGTTTATTTGGTTATAAATCTATGGTTTATGCCAGCGGTGCAATTTCTATCTTAGGTTTTATTGTTTGGTTACACCATTTCTTCACTATGGGGTCCAGTGCTAATGTTAATGCCTTCTTTGGCGTAATGACCATGGTCATTGCGGTGCCCACCGGAGTGAAACTGTTTAACTGGTTATTTACTATTTATCGTGGTCGTTTACGCATCACAGTTCCTGTACTTTGGACACTTGGCTTTATGGTGACCTTTACCATCGGCGGGATGACAGGGGTACTACTAGCAATCCCAGGTGCTGATTATGTATTACACAACAGCCTATTCCTGATTGCACATTTTCATAACACCATCATCGGCGGTGCGGTATTTGGATACTTGGCTGGTTTCGCATTTTGGTTCCCGAAAGCAATGGGCTTTAAACTTCACGAAGGTTGGGGCAAGGCGTCTTTCTGGTGTTGGTTAATTGGTTTCTTTGTTGCATTTATGCCGTTATACGTACTTGGTTTCTTAGGTATGACACGTCGCTTAAACCACACCAATAACCCAGATTGGAATATCTGGTTGTACATTGCCTTTGTCGGTGCGGTGATCATTATGTTTGGTATTTTGTTCCAAGTTGTACAGCTTATTGTGAGCTTTAAAAATCGCGAAGCATTAAAAGATACAACCGGCGATCCGTGGAATGGACACACACTTGAGTGGTCAACATCGTCACCACCACAATACTATAACTTCGCTACTATACCGCATGTACACGATATCGATACTTGGACTGATATGAAAGAAAAAGGCCAAGCGTATCAACAACAAGCAAGCTATGCGCCTATTCATATGCCAAAAAATACTTCGGCAGGGGTGATGATGAGTGCGTGTTTTACCACATTCTGTTTTGCCATGATTTGGCATATTTGGTGGTTGGCAATTGTCGGTGTTATTGCTGGCATCACGGTATTCTTTAAGCGCTGTTACACCAGTGATGTTGATTACTACGTGCAACCAGAAGAAATTCTTGAAATTGAAAGTGCACATAATAAAAGTGCAACAACATTTAACCAAGGTAAGGAGTTCAGCGCATGAGTGCTACCTCTGCAGATATAAATATCATCAATCATGATGCCCATGATCACGATCATCATGATACTGGTGGCGATACGGTATTTGGTTTTTGGCTTTACTTAATGACCGACTGCTTATTGTTTGCCTCATTTTTTGCCACCTACGCTGTGCTTTATATGAATACAGCGGGTGGCGTATCTGGCAAAGATATTTTTGAACTGGACTTTGTAGCGGTTGAAACTGCTGCATTGCTACTAAGTAGTATCACTTTTGGTTTTGCGATGATCTCAGCTCATGCGCAAAAGAAGGCCGCTACATTAACGTGGCTGGCAATTACTTTTGCTTTTGGTGCTGTGTTTATTGGTATGGAAATTTATGAATTTCATCATTTAATTGCCCATGGTAATGGCCCGCAGCGCAGCGCATTTTTAACCTCGTTCTTCTCTTTAGTAGGCTTACACGGTATGCACGTAACCGCTGGTCTAATTTGGATGGCGACGATGATGATCGAAGTATCACGTCGTGGTTTAAACTCAGCAACCGTTACACGTTTAAGTTGCTTAAGTTTGTTTTGGCACTTTTTAGATGTGGTATGGATCTGCGTATTTACCGTTGTTTACTTAATGGGAGTGATGTAATGAGCCACAGTGAATCACATGTATTTAATGAGCTACATACACAAAGCCATAGTGATGCTTCACATGGCAGTGTTAAAGACTATTTAATAGGTTTTGTTTTATCAATCATTCTAACGGCCATTCCATTTTGGGCGGTGATGAGCGGTACATTGTCAAAACCAACCACATTTGCCTGTGTTGTCGTAATGGCCATTGTGCAAATTTGGGTGCATTTAAAATACTTCTTGCACCTGAACTTTACCACCGAAGACGGTAAAGCCAGTTCGTTATCGTTCATCTTCAGTGCGCTGATCATCGTCATGGTGGTTGGCCTGTCTGTATGGATCATCTACGAATCGAACGCCATGATGATGTACTAGCCCCAGCTAGTACGTTTTCGTAAAGCAAAGAATAGGGGAACTGCAGATGTTTCGTCGTTATTTAAAGGTCACTAAGCCCGGCATTATCATGGGCAATTTGATCTCGGTTGCGGGTGGGTTTTTACTCGCCTCGCGTGGTGATATTGATGGCTGGCTAATGCTTGCTACATTAGTTGGCTTATCGCTGGTGGTAGCCTCAGGTTGCGTGATCAATAATGTGATCGACCGTGATATTGATATTCGCATGGCGCGCACGCGAACACGGGTAACCGTTACCGGTGAAATGTCTGCAACCACGGCTTTGCTGCATGGCACAGTACTTGGCTTACTAGGCTTTGCTTTACTAATGGTTTTTACTAACTGGATTGCGGTATTTTTTGCTGTGTTTGGTTATGTCATATACGTGGGTGTTTACAGCTTATATATGAAGCGTCGCTCAGTGTATGGCACGTTTATCGGTAGTTTATCAGGAGCAGTACCACCAGTGGTAGGGTACTGCGCTGTTTCAGCACAGTTTGATGTTGGCGCATTGATCTTATTAGTAATGTTTAGTTTGTGGCAAATGCCGCACTCTTATGCGATTGCTATTTTTCGCTATAAAGACTACCAAGCTGCGCGTATTCCGGTATTACCGGTAGCGCAAGGTATTGATAAAGCTAAACATCATATTGTGTTGTATATCGCGGTATATGCGTTAGTGGTAATGTTATTAACCATTGGCGGTTATACCGGTATGGCTTTTTTAGCTGTTGCTTGCACTACTAGTTTTTGGTGGTTATTAATGGCGCTGCGAGGTTATCGTCGTAATATTGATATTAGTGGTTGGGCACGCCAAGTATTTGCGTTTTCAATTGTGAATATCACTGCACTGAGTATCGCCATGGCAGTTGATTACCAAAATATTGCCCCGCATCTGTTTGCTTTTAACTAATTACTAAACCGAGTTTATTTCAAAGTTAACCAAAGGCTCTAAGATCTCCGAGGAGCCTTTTTTCATTTTTATAGCACCGCTAATTGATTAACTCAGCAATACTGAGTTTCCCCGCTAACATTAAGCTTTGTTTTATGGCTGCACGTATTTCAGCAGGCTTGTTTTGACTAAGTTTAAAATTGCCACACCAGTGACTAGGAATAAATTCAATAAAGCTTAATTGTTGGTACATTACATGGCGATGCTGTACGGGTACCTCATTAATTTGCCATTTATCTGTAGCATGCTCAGTAAAGTGTTGCTCAAGATGATCTGTTAGTCGTTGCATGATCTGTTCTTTGTGCTGTTGGTCTTTAACAATACGCACTTTAGCTGTCACATAAACACTCGAATAAAGCCAACTAGGTAGGGTTTTATTGTGTGCGTAAGCGGGCGATAAATAGCAATCATCGCCACTAAACAATAGCTTCACTGATTGACCATCAAATGATGACAGGGGATTATATTTGGCCACATGGCCGATAAAAACCTCGCGAGCTGGGTCATATAATAATGGCACGCGGCATATATCATTGAGTTGGTTTTGTGTATTAGGCATTAAAATGGTCGCCAGTGGATAGCTATTTACTAACTGTTGTAATTGCTTGCTATCATGTTGTTGAAAATGGGCCGCTGGGTACATTATAGTTTTCCTTCTAACTGAGATTTTATTGTCGGCCATTGCTCGTCTATAATACTGAACTGAGCGGTGTTTCGGTATGAGCCATCAGCAAGTAACCTGTCTTTATAACTAATGCCTTCAAAGCGCGCGCCAAGGCGTGCTATAGCATTACGCGATTTTTGGTTTTGTTCATGGGTATTAAAAGCAATACGCACTAAGCCTAATTCTTCGAACGCATATTGCAGTAGCAAGTATTTAGCGTGGGTATTTACAAAACTACGTTGCCACTTTTTAGCAATAAATGTGTGGCCAATCTCGGCGCTGTAATTTTTTTTATCTAACCTAAATAAACGTGTAGTACCAAGCACCTGCTTACTTACTTTATCAACTATGGCGTAGACTATTTGTTGTTCGGCATTAAACTGCGCTGTATTGATAAACCAATCATCGAGAGTTGCACGGGTTTGGGTGTAATTCATTAAAACCCAACGCCATATTTGTGGATCTTGGCCTGCTTGATATAGCCCCTCTAGGTGGTTTTGTGTCAGTGGCTCTAAAGCCAGCTTATTGGTTTGATGAATGTGTTTTGTAAACATGATAAGCCCCATATTTTGCTATTTATGAATAACAAAGGTACGCTACTTTGGTCAGTAATAAACAACCAGTTTTAGCTTTTTAACTAGACCAGTTTAGAGTGTTTTTGGAGTCGTAATGCAGCCGTTAGTTATTGAATTTGATGAGTCCGAGCCTGCCAAATATTTGCAACTGGCCAGCGCGATACGCAGTGCCATAATGCAAGGCAAGCTTGCGCCAGGGGTAAAACTCAGCTCGGCGCGTGTCATGGCAAACACTTATCAGCTCAATCGCCATACAGTGATGAATGCATTGCAATTATTAGTAGCGGAAGGCTGGCTTGAATCTCAGCAGCGCTCAGGTTATCGGATCACCAACTCATTGCCCATTCAAAGTAGTGTTAGTACCTCAAGTACTCCAATACTGAAAGCAAAACCTTATCAATTTGCTAAAACATTGGCTGTGCCTGCTGCTGGAATGGATTTAACTGCGTATAGATATAACTTTGCTGGTGGCTTGCCTGATCTTGCCAGTTTCCCACAAAAAGAATTTAAACGCTCCGTCAGCCATGTGTGTAATCACTTAGATATCAATCAACTGCATTATGGGCAGGTCAGTGGTAACGAGCAATTAAAAGCTCATATTTGTGATTACTTATACAAAGCGCGTAATTTAAACGTAAGCGATGTATTGATCTGCAATGGCTCGCAAGAAGCACTGTTTTTAATCGCAAAAGCGTTTATAAAAAAAGATGATTTTGTCGCAGTAGAAACGTTAGGTTATCCGCCAGCAAGGCAAGCATTTGCAGCTTGTGGCGCGCAATTGGTTGATATAAAACAAGACGATGAAGGCTTATGTGTTGATGATTTAAAAGCCCAGCTGGAATTTTATCCAATTAAAATGCTTTACTTAACGCCGCTGCACCAATATCCAACTACCGTGACCTTATCGCCAACGCGGCGCTTGCAAATTTATCAACTGTGTTATGCCCATAACGTTATGATCATCGAAGATGACTACGATCATGAATTTCATTATCGCTGTCAGCCATTACAACCCATGGCCGCCGATGACCCCGCGGGCATCGTTATTTACCTATCGACGTTTTCAAAGATTATGTTTTCAGCTGCACGTATCGGTTATATCTGCGCAGCGCCTGAAGTATTAGCGCAATTAACTGCGTGGAAGCAGCTGATGAACCATAAGAACGATGTGATCATGCAATTAGCTGTGGCGCACTGGATGAAAGAAGGTGGCTTTGAACGCCATTTAAAGCGTATGACCAAACTGTATAAACAGCGCTATGAAGCGATGGATGCCTATTTAATAGAGCTACAAGCACTTGGGCATCCTATAGAATATAAAAAGCCCGACGGCGGCATGGCGATGTGGGTCAACTTTAATAAAGACACTCAGCACTTAAAAGCGCAGTTAGCAAAGCAAGGTATATATTTACAAACCCAAGCCGAGTTTTACTTTACCAACTCAGTACGTAGCTTAAAACCCATAAACTATAGCTATGCTCGGCTTGGTTTTGCAGGACAATCGAGTGAGAACATGCAGCAAGGTTTACAGCTTGTAATGCAGGAGTTGTATGCCAGTGTACGAAAATAATATAGTAGAAAGTTAATCATAGATAACTTTATTGCTATTACTTTTGTTATGGCTTTAGTTATTAATTTTTCATAATCTGGATCTATATATAACTTTAAATATTTTATTAATCAGTCGGTTAATCATATAAGAATGTGATTAAAAACTGAGCTAACATGTGGTGGGAGTAGGGGCTATGGACAACAAGTAAGACAGCTTACAGTTGAGTTGCATAAATTGAATTGGGGGGGACTTAAATTTACAATGAGATTTAGTGTTCAAATTGAGTACTTGCTTGATGCTATTTTAAGGAACCAGTTCATCTTAGCAACATCAATTACTTCAGTGGATTTAAACCAATTCAAATAAACTAATAAATAAACCTGCTTTATCGTGAATAAAAAATTAAGGGGGGATGATTATAATAGCTTTAACGTGGTTTTTTCTTATAATCCAATTAGTGGTTTTATTGATGACGCTAAAGAGTCATTTTTATATTTATCTTCTACTTTTCATTATAAATACACTTTTTTTATTTTTTATAGAAAACGTAAGTATGAAGATGACGTATTTTTGCCACTTAGAATTGCTTTTTATTTAGGTTTATCACTTTTAGTATTTGCAATTGCATTTAGAATTTTAATTTTTTTAGAAATTGTTGATTAGAAGAAAAATAAATCGTGTCAGGTCTTTCTTTTTGCCTGTCAACTTATTTGAACTTGAATTAGAGTAAATACCTGTACGTAGCGGTAGTTGGCGCACCTTTAGCTAAAACTTCCGTGGAAACATGACGTGAGGTGACGGCTTCACCAGCGCGAGCTATAACGCTATGGGTAAACCCACGTAAATATTAAAAGATGTGCAAACCCTCAACTTTACTTGTGGCCCGCAACATCAGCGTTTTATGTAAGTGAACGCCAATGACACCACGTATTACAGCGACAAACTTTACGAAGAAGAAATTGACTGCACAAAAACCACGAACAAATAGGGTTCAGCTCACTTGCTTCATAATAGCTTGTCATAATTCCTCAGTGACGGTTTTTCGATGCTGGCATATAAGTAGTGTTATGAAGCAATAAACCTGAATCTGTAATTTCAAAGAGTATAGGTCGAGTGTAAAAAATGATTAATGTAATTTTTGTAATGATGGCAGCAATTACCTCAAATGAAGTCTTTATTAATAAAGCGCTGAATGGTTGTCCAAAAAAAGAAAATTTGATTGAACATGTTTATAAGTCAGAAACTATTTTCAACGATGCAACGCAGCTGTATGTTTTTTATCCTAAAGAATTTTTAGGCTTGAAGATCGAAAGTGTAATGTTTTTACTTAATAAAAAAGATAGTCGATTATCTTTATACTCTAAAATTGAAGAGTATAAAGAAAATAATAAATTCGTTGTCTCTGCAATTTGGTTTGATTCTAATTTATATTCTGAATTAATAGCTAATATTGAATATCGTTCAAATGAAAGTGATAATGGAGAAGTGTGCGTGCTTTCGGTAGATATTCCGTTTGAGAAGTTAGTTAAGAATTGGAGTGGGGGAAATTAGATTTTCATATTAATTTAAAATGGTAATTATATTATTCAGCTCGGTTTATAATAACGCTTTAAATGATAATTTGAGACAAGCTGGATGGTTTGGTTAAGTGAGTAGCTTAATCGGGTGGGAGTGTAACTTTAACGACAGATAGCTATTATGGGAAATCAAAAATATATGGCTGTCCCTTTTCTTCTGAACTAAGCCAAATTGAAGGGCAAACACAAAAAGTACAAGTAGCCCATACAGATATGCTTGGCTCTACAGTGCTAATTACAGATCAACAAGGTAAAGGCATTGGCCAATACATTTATGATCCGTGGGGCAAGCAGCAACAAGTTTATACAAGCCAAGCACTCACAAGTAATGCGATGTTATTGTCGCAAATGCGCAGCTTCACCGACCACGAACAAATGGATGAGCTGGAAGTCATCCACATGAATGGCCGCATCTACGATGCCAACATTGGTCGTTTTTTACAAGCGGATCCCTTTGTCCAGTTCCCTAATTTAACGCAAAGTCATAACCGCTATAGTTACGTGTTAAATAACCCGCTGACCTATAACGACCCCAGCGGTTATTTCTTGAAAAAGCTAATGAAAATAACGGGGCTTACATCAATACTCAAAGCCATTGCCAGTATTCCGATACTCGATGCGGCTGTAAGTATAGCAATAGGGATTTGGGCACCTTATGCATTACCGTTATATCAAGGCTTAAAAACCTATGCGGTTACCGGTAGTTTTGGTGCAGCTTTAAAGGCTTACGTAATTTCGTCGGTTACAATAGATATTTCTCAACACATTGGTGCTAACTTAGATTTTGATGTTGGTGGGTGGACTGCTGTTCAAAATGTGGCATCGCATGCGATGGTAGGAGGCGTTTCTGCAGTCTTGCAAGGTGGTAAATTTGGTCATGGCTTTGTCAGCTCCTTAGTCACCGCCAGTATGAAAGGATTTATGAATCCAAAAACCACTGAATTTGGTAATGCATATAGTCGTACCGCGATTGCAGGGGTTGTGGGCGGCACCGTGTCTAAACTTACGGGTGGAAAGTTTGCCAATGGCGCCGTCACCTCAGCAATGCAATGGTGGTATAATGCTGAAGGAGCAGGGGCTGTTGAAGCCAAAAAGCAGCAGATTAAAGAACATGCACGAGCGGTTCGTGAACATTTAGCTAAATTAAACTATAGAGATATAGGAGATCGAGCTAAGATAGCTGGATGGGCTATCAGGGGCGGCTATACAAAAGGTAATGGAGCGAATATTGTGAGGTCTAGTCTTGTTGCTAGACGAATTCGGACTTTTATGATAAACGACCTAAGTGTGGATGCATTTAATGAGTTGTTACCTTCAGCTATGTCGATTGCCAGTGGCGGCATGACATTAATAGGAGATCCCGAGCAAACAATTAAACAAGCTGTTGGAGTCTCTCTACCTAATATTGGCGTGATGGCTCAAGCTGACGGGGCCATGGGGCTATGGGCGGCGGCATCGGCGGCAAATAATTATTATAGCCGTTCAGACAGTTTTAAAATGACTCTCAACAAACTAGATAGCCGCTCGTTGAAATATTATGCAGAAAATTGTGGAAGTGCATTCAGATGTTAAAAAGAATACTCCAAACTATTCTCTTAGGTTTATTTTCTAATATTTGTTATGCGGGGTGTAACTTGTCTGCATCTGATGTTGAAGTTATGAAAATTTATCGTTTTATTGATAAAAGTCCCATTGAATCTTTGAAACATTTTAATCTAGAGAGTTCTGAGGGTTTGGAAGTGGGTATACCTAAAGACTCTAGCTATTATAGTGAAAATATAGGCACGGACGAGCGACCTCTAGTTGTGAATATATATGAAAATGATAACTACGAACTTCATTTTACAGAGATGGTAGTTAACGCGCTACCAACTATAAACCTTGTTAATAATAATTACTTTGATGTTTTGATTTCCATTATTAATGATTTTAGAAAAGATAATACCTTGTCCTGTAAGCCTAAAAAAATCGCAAATTATTTGGCTCTTACTTCACTTATTGTACATTCAGGGTCAAAATATATTGAGGTTTTTTCGTCTAAAACTGAAAATGTAATTGTTTGGTATCACGAAGGCGACTGGAAAGATGCGAGCTTTATAATTAAGACCAAGTATAATGATCGGATCTTAATTGGTGGGGTTTTAGAAAAGGAAATAAATAAATAAATTTAAATAGAAATGGTGGGGTCAGGTCTTTCTATTTTCCTTTGTATTTTATTTGCGATTACAGTTTTGTAGTAATAGTTAAAATAACGTTGTTGAGAGTTTAATATAGAATTAGTAGGGTCAGGTCTTTCTTTTTGACTTTTATAATAAAAGGCAAGATGCAAGACCTGACCCTTTGACTGCTCACATTTAGTCCCTTTGGGTTGGATGTTGCTATAACTTATGGGCCGGGTGTGGTATCTAATACGTCTTTCGGTTTTGATATTGGCTGGGGAAGCGGAGCTAATATGGTACATATGACAACGACGCGCCAATAGATTAATCGGAGGAGATTTAGTTTATGTTTGAAATCTATTATCAGTCCGATTTTATGGGCACCAAATTTAGTTTTTACTTAACACTTGTTTGTTCTGTTCTACTATTATTGTGCTGCCCGAAAATAAAATACTGGTACGAGAAGAAACTACAATTTAAAAAGAAAGTTAACTTCTGGCTTGGTTTCTTATTTGTATTTGGCTTTTTTGTAATGCAGTCACTTTCATTTTATGGCCTAGTATCAAAATCTAATGACATAGACTCTGGAAGTTATTCTACAGTTGAAGGAATTATTGAAGATATTCAAATTGTTGAAAGAAATAGTAGAGAAGAGACTTTTACAGTTGGTGGAGTACGCTTTAAGTATAATGATTACGGAACAGAAAGCATCTTTTTTGCGAATAGAAAGCATGATTCAGATACAATCCAAGAGGGACGAGTTGTTAAAATTTCTTACCTAATAGAAGGAAATGAAAACCTAATTTTTGAGTTGAGTGTGAAAAAGAATAAATAGGGTCAGGTCTTTCTTTTTGACTTTTATAATAAAAGGCAAGATGCAAGATGCAAGACCTGACCCTTTGACCCTGAAGAATCCGCTTTTCAGGCAAGTGATAATTATGTGTATTACGGAGATGTTGATATCTTTAATGCAAGAAAAATTACAATGATGCAGTCTATTGATACCCTTTTAGCTCATGAAATTGGCCATACAACCGTTTTTTTATCAAATTTTGCAAACGCCCCATCGCCAAATGAAAATTGGACTGTTACAAACGGTGAAGATATTTATCGAAGTTGGAAAAAGTTACCCTGAGAGTGAAGTATGAAAATTAAACGCCTTATTTTTTATATGTTTAGCTTAATATTTATGTTTGAGGTATATGCTACAGATCCTAATTGTGCTCTCTCTTTTAAAGGCTGCTCTATTAGAGTTGATTATAACTTTTGTGGTAGTGAACTGTTTGATTCTATAAAAGTAACGGCCCTTAACTCAAGTGTATTCTCTCATAATGATTTTAAAGCAGCGAAGTTGAATTTATTTGTTTTTATAAATTCGAAAGGGGAAATAGAGCTTATTGATAAGTATAGTTATTTGAAGCACCCCTACAGCAGGGAATCAGTAAAAATAATAAAAGTATAGTCGCTGAAAATAAAATTGTTGATAGCTGTATGGAATTTAATTTTATTTTTTTTTGAAGAATAAAAAAGGAGAGAAAAATAAATAGTGCCAGGTCTTTATTTTTGCCTTTTTATTTTATTGCGACTAAAGCTTTATATTAAAAATTTAAAATAACTTTGTTGAGAGTTTAATATGTTTAAAATTAGTATTTTCTAATTATGTGTTTTTTCAGTGCTGCTAGTTCAGTAGCAATGAACTGATGATCATTGGCGTGGGAAAGGTGTTGAAGTGGAAAATGTATATCTTCAGTGGGATAACCATTGGGTACAATTTCATGGCATTTAGGGAGCGTAGAGTCACCCATTAGAAAGTTCCGGTTAAGCAGGCAGCTGTGTTTTCTTGATCTTTTTATTCAAA
>NZ_JACJEE010000023.1:0-67258 GCF_014163915.1 Pseudoalteromonas sp. SR41-8 | reverse complement strand
CCTAGAACCTAGAACCTAGAACCTAGAACCTAGAACCTAGAACCTAATTTATAAAAGGCACTTTTTTGCAACGCATTTATATTAGTTTATTCACAGTCGTTTTATTGCTCACTTTAGTGGGTCAAGCGGTTGCGTCTGTAACTATGAGTTGTGATATGCCACACATGAGTCAACCGCAAGCAACTATGGCTGATAGTAGTGATATGCATCACGACATGTCTGCGGGTATGATGAACATGGATTGTTGTGACGATGACGCAACCGCTAATCAAGAGTGTGGTTGTCCAATGAGCGCCTGCAGTACTCACTCAATGTTAAACATGAGTGTGTTAGTTACCGTTATACTGACGACGTCTGAAAAAGTACAACTTTATATCCCGCAAAATCAACATCGTATAGCCAGTTCACTGTATCGCCCTCCTATGCCTGCTTAATTGCAGGATAGGTGCGTCTAAAATTTACCTAAATCACCTTTTCTGCCCCTAAATTTAGTTGTCTTTTAATTTTAGTGGAGTAAGTGATGAATCACTTCGCAGTATTTAAAGTCAGTTTTTTAGCGCTTATGCTAACAACTGCAATTCCAGCACACAGTAATGAATTAAGCCTTGATGAAGCGCTCAGCTATGCACTTGATAATGAGCCATGGCTAACCGCCAGCAAATATCAACAAGCTGCTATACAAGCACAAAGTTTAGCTGCAGGCACACTGCCGGATCCAGTATTAACGGTGGGCTTAATGAATTTACCCACCGACGGTTTTGCTTTTGACCAAGAAGGCATGACCCAATTAAAAGTTGGCGTGAGCCAAATGTTTAGCCGTGGCGATAGCTTAGCGCTTAAGCAGCATGCGTTAGCGCAGTCAGCGCAGCAATATCCTTGGCTACGAGCCGACAGACTCGCTCAAGTAAAAACCATTGTTATTGAATCTTGGCTCAATGCGTATCGTGCCCAGCAAAGTATTGCGTTAATTGAGCAAGATAAAGCATTGTTCTCGCAACTTATTGATATTACTGAATCGAGTTATGCCAGCTCAGTAGGTAACACCCGCCAACAAGATATTATTCGAGCGCAGCTAGAGTTAACCCGCCTTGAAGATAAATTAGTGATGTTAGAGCAGCAGTTCGAAAGCGCGAAAAAGCGTTTATCGCAATGGTTACCAATCAACATGTTAACTCAGCCTGTCAGCGCAAAACGTCATGATATAGCGCCTTTAGTTGATTTTGCGCAGCTTGAATTTGCACAGTTGATGCCATTATTAATGGCGCATCCAGCGATTATCGCGCTTGATAAAACAGTAGCGGCTAAACAAACAGAAGTTGAGGTGGCAAAACAAGGCTATAAACCGCAGTTTGGGGTAAATATGGGCTATGGTTATCGCGATGATACGCCAATGGGGGATTCCCGAGCGGATCTGTTTTCAGTTGGTGTGAGTGTTGATTTACCACTATTTACTGATAACCGCCAAGACCAACAAGTTAATGCGGCGATAGCTATGGCTGAGGCGGTGAAAACTCAAAAACTAATTGCATTACAAAAGCTACAAGGGATGTATTTTAAAGAGTTTAGTCAGTTGCCCCAATTAGCAAAGCGTGATGCACTTTATCAAACTAAATTATTGCCACAAATGGCAGAGCAAGCACAAGCTACATTAAATGCTTATACCCGTGATGATGGTGACTTTTCAGAAGTAATGCGCGCCCGTATCAGCGAACTGAATGCCAAAATTGATGCGTTAAACATAGAGATTGATCAACAAATTATTATTGCTCGCCTGAATTATTACGCTAGTAGCAAAGATGCTGCTGTGATGGTTGAGCAATTAGCAGGAGAGCACCGTGAACACTAATTTAAAATTGCTTATCGCAGTACTTATAGGTGCAGGAATATCTGCTAGTGGCTTGTATTTTTTTGGTAGTAGTACAGAACCCGAGGTGATCAGCGCACAGAAAAAACCATTATATTGGGTTGCGCCTATGGATAGTAATTATCGCCGTGATGCACCAGGGCTTTCACCAATGGGGATGGACTTAGTACCTGTGTATAGTGAAGGAGCTGACAACAATCAAGATGGTCCCGGTGCAGTGACAATTTCCCCTGCTGTTGTTAATAACTTAGGGGTTAGAACGGCTAAAGTACAGCTCAAGGCACTGCAAAGTGAAGTAAAAACGGTGGGCTACGTACAATACAATCAAGATCAGTTAGTGCATATTCACCCGCGTGTAGAAGGCTGGATAGAAACGCTGTACGTTAAAGCCGCTGGCGATCAGGTAAAACAAGGGGAACCGCTGTATACCTTATACTCTCCGCAACTGGTAAATGCTCAAGAAGAATTTGTACTGGCTGTTGATCGTAATAACACCGTGCTTATTCGTGCAGCCAAAGCGCGCTTAAAAGCATTGAATGTGTCGGATGGTTTTGTCGAGCGCCTACAAGTTAATAAAAAGGTGATGCAAAATATTACCTTCTATGCTCGCCAAAGTGGTGTGGTTGATGAACTTAATGTGCGCGAAGGTTTTTATGTCAAGCCAGGCACCTCAATGATGAGTATTGCTCAACTTGATGAAGTTTGGGTAGAAGCCGAAGTATTCGAGCGGCAAGCGCAGCTTATTGAAGTCGGTTTACCGGTGACTATGACTCTAGATTATATTGCCGGACAAAGCTGGCGCGGTAAGGTCGATTATATTTACCCAACATTGGATGCCAAAAACCGTACTTTGCGGGTGCGTTTACGCTTTAATAATCAAGATCACCAACTAAAACCGAATATGTTTGCGCAAGTAAGCATCCATGCTAAAGCTGCTGAGCAACAACTTATAGTACCTAAAGAAGCGGTGATCCGCACCGGTTCCCAAGACCGTGTTGTTATCGCTTTAGGCGAAGGACGCTTTAAATCGGTGGCAGTCGAACTGGGCCGCAGTGATAGCCATAACGCCGTTATTTTAGCGGGCGTTAAAGCCGATGATGAAGTGGTGACGTCAGCGCAATTCTTGTTAGATTCAGAATCCAGCAAAAGCTCTGATTTTAAGCGCATGCAAACACCAGAAGCTACCACTAGCGTGTGGGGCAAAGGAGTCGTTAATAGTGTAATGGCAGGTCACCGTATGGTGAATATCAGCCATGACCCTATTGAAGAGCTCGATTGGCCTAGTATGAAAATGGACTTTACGGTTGCCGATAGCGTTGATTTTCAAGCGCTGCAAGCTGGGCAAACACTGCATTTTGAGTTGACTAAAAAAGCCGATAGCAGTTATATGATTAGCGGCATTCATATTATGGATTCCACCCATATGATGAGCGAAGCGCAAAATATGGCGACCGTAACCGGTACTATCAACAGCATTAATAAAGCCCAGCGCACTGCCAATATTAGCCGTGGTGCAATTGAGAAATGGCACCGAGATCCGGCCACTATGGACTTTATGTTTGCTGAACATATTGATTTAAGTAGCCTTGAGCCGAAGCAACAGCTGACATTTACTTTTAGTGTGCAAGATGGTGAGTTCGTGATCCAGCGTATCGATACTGAATCAAGCATGCGAACTATTGACAATAGCGCCATGTCATCGCATAACGGACATTAGGAGGCTTTATGATAGCAGCAGTTATTCGTTGGTCCGTTACCAATCGCTTTTTTGTATTATTGCTAACAGCAATACTCATTGGCAGCGGTTTATTTGCGGTAAAAAATACCCCAGTTGATGCCTTACCTGATTTATCCGATGTGCAGGTGATTGTAAAAACCTCATACCCAGGGCAAGCGCCACAGGTGGTGCAAGATCAGGTTACTTTCCCACTTACCACCGCGATGCTCTCAGTACCCGGGGCGCAAACAGTACGTGGTTTTTCATTTTTTGGTGATTCCTACGTATATGTCATCTTTGATGAAAACACTGATCTTTACTGGGCTAGAAGTCGAGTGCAAGAGTATTTAAGTCAAGTAGCAAGCCGCTTGCCCGACAGCGCAACCGCAGAGCTGGGCCCAGATGCCACCGGTGTAGGTTGGATTTATTTATACGCGCTGGTGGATAAAACCAATCAGCACGACATTAGCCAGTTACGCAGCTTGCAAGATTGGTTTTTAAAGTTTGAATTGCAAACCGTACCAGGGGTGTCAGAAGTGGCCTCAGTGGGCGGTATGGTGAAGCAATATCAAGTCAATGTAGAGCCAGATAAACTGCGTGCTTATGGTATACCACTGAGTTTAATTCAAACCGCAATTAAGCAAGGTAACCAAGAAATGGGCGCTTCGGTGGTGGAAATGGCCGAAGCCGAATACATGGTAACCAGCACCGGTTATATAAAAAGCGTCGCTGATTTAGAGGCAATTCCACTTGGGGTGAATGCCAACGGCACACCGCTGCAATTACGCGATGTAGCCGATATTCGCCTTGGGCCACAAATGCGCCGTGGCATTGCTGAGCTAAACGGCGAGGGCGAAGTAGCTGGTGGCGTAGTGGTGATGCGCTATGGCGAAAACGCACAAAAAACCATAGAGCTGGTGAAAGCAAAGCTTGAATCACTCAAGAAAGGCTTACCCGATGGGGTAGAAATTGTGCCTGTGTATGACCGCTCTAATCTGATCAAAAATGCAGTGGATAACCTCACCAGCAAACTATTTGAAGAGCTAGTGGTAGTGGCGCTTATTTGCATCGTATTTTTGTTCCATGTACGCTCGTCCTTGGTGGCAATTATCACTTTACCGCTGGGAATATTAACGGCATTTATCATCATGTATTGGCAAGGCATAAACGCCAATATAATGTCGCTCGGTGGTATTGCTATCGCCATTGGCGCGATGACCGACGGCGCGATTGTAATGATCGAAAACATGCATAAACACATGGAAAAAACGCCACTAACCGATGAAAACCGCTGGCAAGTTGTCACCGATGCTGCCAGTGAAGTCGGTCCAGCGCTGTTTTTTAGCTTAATGATTATTACCGTGAGCTTTATGCCAGTGTTTATTTTAGAAGCCCAAGAAGGCCGGATGTTTGCTCCGTTAGCGTACACTAAAACCTATGCCATGGCCGCATCTGCAGGATTAGCTATCACTTTAGTACCGGTATTAATGGGTTACTTTATACGCGGCAAAGTTATTTCAGAGCACAACAACCCAGTAAACCGCTTGCTAGTGAATGCTTACAAGCCGCTGCTGAACACGGTTTTGCGGTTCCCTAAAATGACTTTAGTACTGGCTGTGGTGGTCGCTGTTATTGGCTTTTATCCGGTCAATAAAATTGGCAGTGAGTTTATTCCGCCGCTGGATGAAGGCGATTTAATGTATATGCCGACGACTTATCCTGGTTTATCGATTGGGAAAGCGCGCGAGATTTTACAACAAACCGATAAGCTCATCGCCACAGTGCCAGAGGTGTTAACCGTGTTTGGTAAAGTCGGCCGGGCAGAAACAGCAACCGATCCTGCGCCACTGACCATGATTGAAACCTTTATTCAGCTCAAGCCAAAAGATCAGTGGCGCGAAGGCATGACCTTAGACAAGTTGAAAAAAGAACTCGACGGCTTAGTGAAGTTTCCAGGCCTGACTAATGCATGGGTGATGCCGATCAAAACTCGTATTGATATGCTGGCAACTGGGATTAAAACCCCTGTGGGCATTAAAGTTGCGGGACCAAATTTGAGCGAGATTCAAAAAATTGGTCAGCAGATTGAAGTGTTACTTAAAGATGTACCCGGCACGGCTTCCGTTTACTCTGAGCGAGTAGCAGGTGGGCGTTATATCAAGGTCGATATCAACCGTGAAAAAGCCGCCCGTTACAGCTTAAATATTGCCGATGTGCAGCAAGTGGTTGCCACCGCAATTGGCGGCATGAATGTAACCGAAACGGTCGAAGGGCAAGAGCGTTACCCGGTAAACTTACGTTATCCGCAAGACTACCGGGATTCGCCCGAAGAACTGATGCTATTGCCAATAGTCACCCCTGCAGGGCAACGCATTGCTCTTGCCGATGTGGCTGACGTATTTATTGAAGATGGTCCGCCGGGCATAAAAAGCGAAAATGCCCGCTTAAACGGCTGGAGCTTTATTGATATTGATGGCATTGATATTGGTAGTTATGTCGACAATGCGCGCAAAGTGCTTGACGAAAAGCTAGTGCTACCAGCAGGTTATTCAATAACCTGGGCAGGGCAATATGAATACATGGAACGTGCGAAAGAAAAGCTCGCCTATGTATTACCACTGACCTTAGCGATTATAATTGTGTTGTTATACCTCAACTTTAGAAGCTTTGTAGAAGTGGCAATTATAATAGCAACCTTACCGCTGGCGATGATCGGAGGCATCTGGTTAATGTACTTAGAGGGCTTTAACTTCTCAGTCGCCGTGGGGGTGGGCTTTATTGCCCTTGCTGGGGTCGCGGTGGAAATTGGCGTGATTATGCTGGTGTACTTAAATCAAGCCTACCAAGAAAAGTGTGCTCAAGCCAAGCTAGCAGGTACAACGCTTAGTTTTGCGGAGCTTAAACAAGCCATAGTCGAAGGCGCAGGCCTGCGAGTACGCCCAGTGATGATGACAGTCGCCACTATTATAATCGGTTTGCTCCCTGTACTTTACGGCACAGGCACCGGCAGTGAAGTAATGAGCCGCATCGCCGCGCCGATGGTCGGCGGTATGTTTAGTGCGATTGTATTAACCTTGCTCGTATTACCCGCAGTGTATTTGCTATGGCGAAAGCGGGGTCTGTAAAGCAGATAATAAAAAGGAGTGGGCTAACTACCTGACTCCTTTATTCTAATACTTTAATTTATTATTTTTATGTACACAGGGGTCAGGTTCGTTGCTTCACAACACTGCTCATATGCCAGTACCTGAACAACCATGACAGAGTATTATGAAGCAAGTGATCTGACCCCTATTATTTGCTGGTATATTACAAAAGTTTGAAATTCTCACAGGAAGAGTTGATTAATGAAATGTGAAGCTCCACCACTTGTTGTGTTTGATGCGCTAGTGAATCAAGATAATACCTACTTTCTCAAAGGAGCGCCCTTTACGGGCGTTGCTATTTTAGCTGAAAGGGGGATTGTTGTTAGCAAAAAGCAATTTTTTAATGGTCAAATATTGGGTGATTACGATTTACCTTTTATAGACATTAAAGGGCTTGAGCTTTTAGATGCGGCCATTGATCAAGAATGGGATGGAAATTTTCAGCTTATTCACGAAGGCAAACCTTTCAATGGTGTTGTCTATGAGACTGCCTATGGTTGGGTGTGTGATGTACGTTGTATCATTGAAGGATGGGAATTAGATGGTTTGTCTCAACACTTTCATAAGCATGATTGCTACTCTGAATTAATTTATGGCGCAGGGCCTCTTCGGTATGAATATATATGGAATGAACCTTCAGTGATGTCTTATTATAAAGCTAGGTTTCAAGCAGAGGATAAAAGAAGTTTAAAGTTAGCTTTTAGTAAAGAAAACAGGCTTCGTGGTATATATATCTATAAAAGTATTGACGATATTTTTTGTTTGAATGCTGCAGTTGATAATTCACCGCTAAAAATCACTAGCTTTAGCGATATAAAAAAATTGCCTACTGATAATGTTATAGAGCTTAGTTTACAAGACGTAACGGATATAAAGTTTGCAGAATTACTGCCATCATTGTTAGGATTCCCAGTTAATGCGCTTTTTGTTTCAAATGTTAGCTGGAGTATTTTATACGAGCTGAACAAACATGCTTGGGTGGAGCTAGAAGAACTAAGCTTTCACCATTTAGTTAATTTAACGTTAGATGAAGTCATTGCTTTTCGAAATGATAATTTTAAGAAGGTAAATATTTCATACGGAAATAAAACTTATTAATGACTATGTGAGACTTATGGTTTTTCATAAGTATTTTCTCTATGTTCTTTTAAAGTTTTATTAACCAATTGGTCTGCTTGACGAGTGGTTTCTGGGAGTCGATATTTAGACGCTAGTTTTAACACCCACTCAACTGCAGTATCTAAAGATACTTTATGGCCAATGGATACATAAACGGGTTTGATATTATCTTGTGTACGTAAAACTTTGCCGATAATTTCAGCTCTATCCATTAAATTTGATGTTGCGCCGCGGTGTTTTGCAAGTTCTTTAAACTCGCCTAACAACTTGGTTTTTCCGCAGCCTATGGTTGGGATATCTAAGGTGACACCCAAGTGGCAAGCAAGGCCAAAGCGTCTTGGATGTGCAATGCCATGCCCATCGCAAACAATTAAATCAGGTACTATGGTCAGTTTATTAAATGCATTTAAAAGAGGGGGGACCTCACGAAATGAAAACAGCCCAGGGATATAAGGAAAGCTGATAGGCTCAATACTGGTTTGTACTTCAAGTACTTCTAATGTATCAGCATTCAGTACCGTAATTGCGCCAACAACTTCAGATGATTGTTCTTTATAGGCAACATCGACACCAGCAATTGTATTTATATCATTAAATTCGTTATGTATTTTTACAGATTTAGCTAATTTTTCTTGTTTCGCAATAAATAGCAGTTCATCGAAATGTTGTTGCTCTTCCATGTGACTTATAAATTAGTATAATTTGAAGTATCTCATCAAAGTATAACACACTAAAGCTGGGTTGATTTAAGACCAGTTTAAGAAACCACCCATCTTTAATGATTTGCCTACACTTAGGGCTATTCACCGAGGAAGAAAAGAATAGGGTCAGAAAAGAATAAAAAGAGTAGGGCACCCATTAGAAAGTTCCGGTCAAGCAGGCAGCTGTGTTTTCTTGTTCTTTTTATTCAAAAAACCAAGTGTTGTTATTTTTTTAACTCACTTTAGATATGACTACACATCTAATAATGACGTCGATTGGTGTGAATATGCACTGTGGCTTGAATAAAGAACGCCATATGAATTTAGGCAGTTTAATTAAGCATCATTGATGATTAATTAAGGCCCTTGGCTTTCGCCTCAGTCATCGTTTAGTGCCAATGTCTGTCCAGTTCTTGGCAGCGATGGCATTGATATCAGCAGTTATGTAGACAATGCACGCAAAGTGCTTGACGAAAAACTAGTGCTACCAGCAGGTTACTCAATAACCTGGGCTGGGCAATATGAATACATGGAGCGTGCTAAAGATAAGCTCGCTTATGTATTACCTCTGACCTTAGCGATTATTATCGTGCTGTTGTACCTCAACTTTAGAAGCTTTGTAGAAGTAGCCATAATAATGGCCACCCTACCGCTGGCAATGATGTCAAATGGTATAAAGGTACGGGCTGAACCGTTGCATCTTTATTAAGTTATTGAAGTACAGAATCTAAAGTAAAGTACCTAGCTATACCTAACTTAGCTGATTCTTCTAAAACCCTGTCCCTTTTATTCTTCTAAGTGCTGCTATTTACAGTGGGCAATAAAAGAAATATCGATGGCATAAGTGCGAAATTTTCTGGTTAAATATGGGCCTGTCCTTTGACTTTTGTTTTATTATGCCTGTCCCTTTATTTTTTCTCGAATAAGTAAGATAGTGGCAAAAAGAAAGACCTGGCCATTGCGCTTTTGTATGGTAACAAACTGCCTGATGCAAAGTCGCTGCGAGCAGCATTGCAAGATAAAGGTAAACGCGTTGAGCAAGGTAGTACCTCTTATGTACAGTCAGTAGTTGAAAACATGCAGCGCGAGTACAATAAGGCGATTGGTGCGGGCAACAATAGCGCTGAAATAAAAGCGCTAGGTAATACCTTAGAAGCATTTAAGAATTACTCTGGTAAGATTGAATTTCGTAAAGTACAGCAGGGTTTTCAAACCGGCAGTAGCTTAAAGCCAACGTTTGACGTGACAAATTACACTATTGGAAGTATCAAGTTATGAGCCATTTAAAGTACCACAATGACCACTATAAATTAGTGAATTTGCAAAATGCCTATCAAATTCATTTAGATACTTATAACAATAGGTGGCAGCGTTATCTCGAGCTAGAGCCCGCGATTTATGAGGAGCCGCAGGCACGGTTAAACTCTGACGCAATGGATTGTATAAGTCTAAGCTTTCATGCACAAAATGCAGAAAAAGGGCTTGATGGCGTGCCTATTATGCGCTTTGGCCTAGATTTATTACATGCGCACTATAATTTAGTGTCGAACCCAGGGCTGCGCCATATTTTTACCTTAAAAGAGCACGTGTTTCGCTTAGAGGGTCATTCTGAACATCGCGAAGTCATGGTTGATAATTGGTTATTGCAATTGAGTTTAGCGCTTTGCTTAAGAGAGGCTGATGCGGTTGAGCTAATCTGCCGGTGCGAAGAAGATTGGCTTGAGTACCCTGATGCCTTTGACTTCGCACTCCTCAAGTTTGTGCGAAATATATTTGTACAAGACGCAGACCAAACAGTGTTATTACGGGAGGTAATGGAAAAGTCAGGCCCTGAGCATGTTGATGAATTTAGAGCGCCTTACGTGAACCAGCTATTCTTACCTTATTTGGATGTGTGGGTAGCGCTGTTATCAAACGATGCCGCTCATTACCAACGGGCAATCCATAAAGCTATTGAATTACATTACACATTCTATAACGACCCACCGGAGGGGGCGGTCACGTGGAAAGGTGATGTAGCCTTGCTGATAAGCGCGGTGGCAAGCCTTGCCTATGATAAGCATGGCTGGCAGGTACCCGACACCCCCTACCTTCCAAAGTGGCTTATTTATAAAGAGTTTGAAGAGGGGTAAACCAGCCTCACTTCAACATCAGTATAAATAGCAAGAATAGCTCAGCTCTTTGTTATTGCCTTTTCATATTTAGCAGCGCGTATTTTATCTACGGCTAGGATATGAAAAGGCTGTAATGAACATATATTGATTTATCTGAATAATGCCTGTTATTGACTCGGTATTTCACTTAGCCATAGTTTAAATAAAATAGGAGCCACCGCTTTTTACCGCCACCCTATAAAAATTACCCTATTACTTGTAACTTATACGAGTTTGGGTGATGGTTTTTTAATATCTCTCTGTTTTAATTTAACTTTTTATTGGCACGTTTTACGCAGGAGTATGGTTACTAGGGTTAATTAAGGAACGCACATGCAAGTTAAAACAATACAAGAAGTGTACGACTGGACTGTACTATTTCATACCCAAATGGCGGCAAATTTTTTTAGTCTCAGAGACGATTTAGCAGAGCATAACCAAATGCTGGCAGACTACTTTGTTAAGTACGAAAAAAAGTTGGCTGAGGATTTAGTTGGTTTTAAAGCCATCACGGAGATCAATACCTTAGATACTTATTGTTACGAGTACTTTGCTGAAAACTCTGAACTGATTAATTTTACAGATTTAAACCGTGATACGCGTGTTGATGAGCAAGCCATGCAAGGTTATATATCAGATCAGCATCAAAAGGTGATCAATCTTTATCAATACTTACTTAGTCGTGCAGAAACGCCAACAGGTAAAGAGAAACTATCTCAATTGCTGGAGCTTGAACATCAAGGATTAAAGCAAATGATGCAAAGTGCTAATCGCCATATGGACATGTAATAGAAGATCTAATTTGGATAGCGCATGCTATCCAAATTTAGCTATGTCTGTAAATCACACAAAGTCGATTAAAAAGCCTACTTTCTTCAAATATTTTTGCTCTTGTTGTAAATCAGCATGAAGCAAGGTTTGTTCATTGAGCCAATCAGCTGGGAACTGCAATAGCATACTATTGCCTTTTACTGACACTACTAACTCTTGATGTTGATCGTTAAGGCGTTTTTGATTTAATAATATAGCTAGTCTGAGTAATACAATTAATTGTAATATTTGAAAGTGCGGCACCGAGAGTAAAGTTGGAAATTCTTCTAAACGAATTTTTTTACGGTAAAACCGTATCATACAGCTTAATAATGTTTGCTGTTGTTGAGTAAATCCTGGCAGCTGACTATTTTCAACAACATAAGCACTATGTTTGTGTAAGCCTGATGAGTTAATACCTAAACCCACTTCGTGTAATTGCGCTGCCCACACTAATAATTGATGATTATCTAATGAGTCGAGCTGCCATTCTTTTTGTACTTGTAGGAATAACCAATCGGCAGTATTTGCAACACGTTGTGCATGTACTTTATCTATTGTGTTTCTTTCGCTTAAATTAGCTATGGTATTGGTGCGTATATCTTTAAGCGCTAACTTTTGCTGCATTTCATGCAGTAAACCTTCACGTAGTGAAAAGTCGCTGTAATCCATTTCGGTAATATTAAACAGCTGAAAAATCGCGAGTAAAATAGCTAAGCCACCGCAAATACTTACTTGACGCTCCGGGCTTAAACCTTCAATAAGTAAGTTATCGATAGTTTTAGCGGCTATAAACTGAGTTTTAAGTTCGAGCAATCGCTCCTGTGTGATATTTTTTTGTTCAGGGTCATTAGCGTTGATCATGGCTAATATTGATTTGATGGTGCCTGACGTCCCCACTACCGATTGCCAGCCTGCGCTGACGTAATTGGCAAAAATAACCTCAAGTTCTTGCTCTGCTTTTATTTGTGCTTTGCTAAAGCGTTTATCATTAATAATACCATCGGCAAAAAATTGCTTGGTATAGCTTACGCAGCCCATATTACGGCTAGAGAGCAGCTTATGTTTAAAATGCTTGCCAATAATTAGCTCAGTGCTACCGCCGCCAATATCAATAACTAAACGGTTTTCATCGTGATGAACATAATGAGCAACACCTTGATAGATTAAGCGGGCTTCTTCTTGACCTGAGATCACATCAATATGATAAGGAAAAACTCTATTTGCCTGAGTTAAAAATGAATTAATATTTTTAGCTCGTCGTAATGTATAAGTTGCAGCAATTTTTACATTGCTCGCAGGGAAGTCTTGTAGCGTAGTAGCAAACTGCTTTAATATCGTTAATGCTCTATCGATAGCCATTTGACTTAATTGGTTTTTTTCATCTAAGCCATCGGCTAAGTAAACGCGTTGCTTTTCTTTGTGGAGAATTTGCAAAGAGCCATCCACTTCTCTTGCGACCACTAAATGAAAGCTGTTTGAGCCTAAGTCAACCGCAGCTATTGAGGGATAATCATTCATTATTGTAATTGCCTTCCCATTTTTTTAAGTGATCATAAATAGCTATTTGCGAACGTATTTTTTTACGATTACCGCGTCTAACATAATGATTTTTCTGTTCGCTATCAATGATTCTCGCTTTGGTACGATCTTTAAATTGCAGTTCAAGTACGTCAACAATGAGTTGTTTTAGTTTTTCATCATAAATAGGCACGCCAACTTCAACTCGATGATCAAGATTACGTGTCATCCAATCTGCAGATGAAATATAGACTTTTTCATCCCCATTATTACCAAAGATCATAACTCGCGGGTGCTCTAAAAAGCGATCGACGATACTAATTACCCGAATGTTGTCGCTAAAATTATTGAGTCCTGGCACTAAGGAACACATACCACGGACAATAATGCGAATTTTAACACCGCTACGAGCGGCCAAGTACAAACAATCAACCAGTTCTTTATCTACTAAGTTATTTATTTTTAATGTTATTTTACCGGTGTGGCCATTTTCAACATGGGTTATTTCTTGGTGAATTAAACCAAGCAACAGCTGTCGAGCGTTCACTGGCGAAATCATCAAATGTTCGAACATAAACGGTTTATAACTGCTTTCAATAAACTTAAATACGCTATCACTTTCGTCACAAATACCTTGATGTTTAGTAAATAAACTAAAGTCTGTATAAATTTTGGCGGTTTTTTCGTGAAAATTACCAGTGCCAATGTGCGCGTACTTTACTATTTGACCTTTTTCACGACGATGAATAATACATAACTTACTGTGTACTTTGAGAGCTGGTATACCAAAAATAACTTTAATACCTGCGCCACTGAGTACTTTTGCCCACTCAATATTATTTTGTTCATCAAAGCGTGCTTTTAGCTCCACCATAACGGTGACTTTTTTGCCATTTTTTGCCGCGTTGATCAGTGATGAAATTAATCGAGATTTACTCGCAACACGATAAATGTTTACTTTAATTTGTGTCACTCGAGGGTCAAATGCCGCTTGGCGAACATATTCCAGTAGATGATTAAATGTATGATATGGATAATAAAGTAGAATATCTTGCTGACTAATTGCAGCAAACACACTGGCATGATTATTAAATGCTGTGCTTTGCAAAGCCGGTAATGATTTGTTTTCTAAATATTGCCGACCAACATTGGGAAAACCAATAAAGTCTCTAAAGTTACGATAGCGACCACCGGGGATCAACGCATCGTGATGAGTAACACCTAAGCGTTTTTTCATTACTTTGAGCATTGGCTCGGGCATCGCTTGGTCGTATACTAAGCGCACCGGCTCGGCATAAATACGCTGTTTTAGGCCCTTAGACATCTTATCTAAAATGCCTTCTTCTAGTTCGTCATCTAGGTTGTATTCTGCATCACGGGTCAGCTTGATTGCGTAGCCTTGGATCTCAGTAAAACTAAAAAAACTGCTAAATACGTCACTTAAAAAAAACAAAATAATGTCATCTAACATCACAATAGTTTTATGACGACGGGTTTTTTCGGGTGGTAAAATTACAAAGCGTGGTACGCGATCGGTAGGGACTTCTAACATCGCATAATGACTTTTGTCGTTAAACATTTCGACAAACAAGTACGTCATTGTATCGTTAATATGATCTGAGAAGTCTTTATTTTCATCTAGCATTATAGGCGATATATGCTGTAATACATTGTCATGAAAAAATATTTTTAGCCAGTTAATATGAAATTCACTAAGCTGCTCGGGACGGTCAACATGAATGTTGTGGGTATTTAAATCATCGAGAATTTGCTGATGAATAACGTTAAATTTTTTACCAAGCTGCAAAACCTTTTGCTGAATTTGGGTCAGTAAAATTTCATCTTCATCAAAATTAGTATCTGGTAGTTTATTTAATAGAATACGTCGTTTTACATCGGCAACACGGACTCTGAAAAATTCATCTAAATTGTTTGAGAAGATCCCCAAAAAACGAATACGTTCAATAATTGGGTTATTTTTATCTTTAGCTTCTTGTAAAACGCGATCGTTAAAAGACAGCCAACTTAACTCTGGGGCAAAATAATTAATCGTTTGAGACGCATCAGCGCAGGCGTTCATATTCTATTCCTTGGATAGCAACTGAACAAAATATAAAGTAATTAGATGACATAAAAATGACAAACATGTCACTTTTATGACATGTTTATCTAGCTATAAGAGATGAATTTTAGCTGTGGCTTAAGCGTCTTCAATATCAACAATTAAGTCGGATGTAATTGCTTCGAGTGCAGCAACAACTTCGTCTTTATTCATGCCTGAAGGCAAGGCAACAGTTGCTACGGCGCTGAAAATTGGTAGTCCCCAGTTTGGTGCGCTTTGCTGCTTAGAGTTTAAGTGAGTGATATTAGCCCCTTTGTGACGCAATACTCCTGCAAGTTCTTGAATAATACCTGGTCGGTCATTACCAGTTATCACAAAATTAAGCTGTTCAGCAGGTGTGTCTGGTAGTTCATGCGCGCCTGTTTCAATCCGTACTTCTAATTGTGGTAAGCCATGCAATGCGTCTTGTAATTCTTGCAGATGCTCTGCTGGCACAGCTACTTCAATGATGCCAGCAAAGTGACCGGCTAAATGGCTTAAGTTACTGGTTAACCAGTTACCATTATGATTTAAAATTGCAGATGAGATGTCTTCTACAAGTCCCGGACGATCTTGTCCCAAAATAGTTATAACCAATTGCTTCATATAGATAATTCCTAAAGAGTGCCGTAATTAAATAATAAATGCCCAGGCATGAAATTATTGTTATATTAAAAAGAACCGGATTGAGTATTGACTCAGTCCCCAAATTTGTCCAATTTTTTTGCCAATAGTTCAATTTAAAAACAGTAAAATAGTGTGAGTTTACAGTCTGAATTATCTAAACTTTTGTTTATCAATAATAAAGCACTAAGTTGAAAGTTTTTCAAGTTATTGAATATAAACATTGTTTGTTTTTTTATGATGAATACCACAACAAAGTCTTAGCAATTATGACGTTTGTAACAATACTGTCATCTTGGTGAAATATAATCTATCCAACGTTAAGATTTATAGGTGTTTTGATGACTTCCAATCCGAATAAACCGTCTTTTAATACGGATAGAAGCCGTCTATTTAAAGATCGGTTTGCCAAATTTAGCATTACCGCTGGCGGTATTATGGTATTAATAGCTTTGCTATTGATATTCTTCTATTTATTGTATGTTGTGCAACCTATTTTTGAATCAGCGAAGGTAGAAACGCGCGATAGTTTTGCGCTTAGCGATGCTGAACAAATTGTTGGCTTAGGTGTTGAAGAGCAAACAGAAATTGCTTTTTTACTGAGCAAACAAGGTAAGGTTGATTATTACAGTGTTGAGAAAAAGGGCTTTGGTAAAAAGCTTGCTAGCTTAGTTGTGCCACTTGACAGCGAAGTGAGTAGTTTTGCAACCAGCGCGCCATTTCAAGGGCATTACGCATACGGACTAGAAAATGGTTCGGTGATGATAGTGTCACCTAAATTCTTAGTTACCTTTCCTAATAACGAACGTAAATTAACCCCACGTTTGGGTTATCCACTTGGTGAAAAAACATTGCAGGTTGACGACAATGGTGCTGCCATTAAACAATTTGCATTTAGTCATTATGAAGATAAAACCGCTGTTGTGGCACAAACGGCTGACAAACGTGTGATTTTTAGCAGCTTTGTTGCTGAAGAAAACATGTTCAGCGGTGAAGTTGAATGGGTTGTAGAACGCACTGAACTTGATGTTGAAGGGCGCGTAGACCAACTCCTAATGTCGCCAGATACCACCCGTACTTTTGTTCGCTCAGCAAATCAAATTTATGTTTACGATACTCGCAATCCAAGCGAGGTTGAGCTGATCCAAATGCTTGCGGCGAATGAAGAAAATGCCAACTTGGTTTCGGCGCAATTATTAGCCGGAGCTAACTCGCTGATGCTAGCGAATGACAATGGTGAAGTTTCGCAGTGGTTTGAAATTAATACTGACGATGGCCGTGAATATCAAAAAATACGCGCGTTTGAAACCTCAAAGCAGCCTAAGCTAGATATATTCACTGAGTTTTATCGCCGTACGTTCTTTACCACCAGTTCTAATGGTGAGTTAGGCGTGTATTACACCACCAGCGAAGCAAAACTATGGCAAGGTAAAATCAGTGAAGGTCCGATTGAAAACTTTGCTATTGCACCACGCTCAAATGCGGCACTTATTCTAGCTGATGACAAATTAACCGTGGTTGAAATTCACAATGAACACCCTGAGGTGACTTGGTCAGCCTTGTGGCAAGAAGTGTGGTATGAGGGTTATCCAGAGCCGGGTTATATTTGGCAATCAACGTCTGCCGGTGATGACTTTGAAGCTAAGTTTTCTTTAGTGCCAATTTCATTTGGTACTATAAAAGCTGCTTTATATGCGATGCTATTCGCAGTGCCGATTGCGCTCTCGGCAGCAATTTATACCGCTTATTTTATGTCAGGTCCATTGCGTAAAGTAGTCAAACCAACGGTTGAAATAATGGAAGCATTACCAACCGTAATTTTAGGTTTTTTAGCAGGCTTATGGCTTGCGCCGTTGATAGAAGAGCATTTACCTGCGATTGTTGGTCTGTTATTTATGCTGCCGCTGGGGATTTTAGCGACCGCATTTGCGTGGACTAAATTACCAGAAAGCTTTCGTCACCGTGTTCCTGAAGGGGCTCACTCAATCTTACTAATACCAGTATTGTTACTGATTGGTTGGTTAGCCTTTGCGATGAGCGGGGTGGTTGAGTTGTGGATGTTTGACGGTAATGTTCGCCAGTATTTGACTAACGAATTGGGTCTGACTTTCGATCAACGTAATTCACTGGTAGTCGGTATTGCGATGGGTTTTGCGGTTATTCCGACTATTTTCTCTATCGCAGAAGATGCTGTATTTAGTGTGCCTAAGCATTTATCAAACGGTTCATTGGCGCTAGGCGCAACACAATGGCAAACCTTGGTTAGTGTGGTGTTATTAACCGCCAGCCCTGGTATTTTCTCTGCGGTCATGATGGGCTTAGGCCGCGCAGTAGGTGAAACGATGATTGTACTAATGGCAACGGGTAATACGCCAATAATGGATTGGAGTATTTTCCAAGGTATGCGTACTTTGGCCGCGAATATTGCAGTAGAAATGCCAGAATCGGAAGTGGGAAGTTCACACTATCGGATCTTATTCTTAGCCGCTTTTGTATTGTTCATATTCACCTTTATTTTCAACACAATTGCTGAGTTTGTGCGTCAGCAGTTGCGTGATAAATACAGCTCGATGTAAGTGGGAGACACGACATGTTAAAGCAGTGGTTTAAGTCAGGTTCTCCTTGGATATGGATGACAGGTGGTGCAGTAAGTATCAGTTTGATTTCTGTCTTAGGGTTATTAGCAATGATTGCTTGGAAAGGGTTAAGCTTTTTCTGGCCATCACAAGTAGTGCAATTAGAGCTACAAGGCTCGGTTGCGCAGCAAACCGTAATTGGTGAAATATACGACCGTGAAATGGTGCCTAAGTCTCGTCTTGAGGCAACCGGTGTTGATTTATCTGGTTATGATAAAGAGCAACTAGAGCGTTATTTAATTAAAACCGGTAACCGTGAATACGTTGATTTAGATTTTCGTTGGGTGTTAGAAACCGACATAAAATCAAATACCATGCCTGCGACCCTAGCTGTATTTGAGCGCAGTAAAAACGGTAACTTTTATGGCTACGTTGAACAGGTAATAAAAGACGGCCAAGTGATTACCGATAATAAAACTGAAGTATTAGAAGAATTAGTTGAACGTGCCGTTGAGCTTAATGAGCAAGCTCTTGATTTGCAAAACGGTGACATTGGGCATATTAACTATCAATTAGAGCGTTTACGTTTACAAGAGAAATCGTATTTACTTGATGATGCATTGACCGATGAACGAGTGGCTGAGCTTGCGCAACAGCGTGCTGATCTAAGAGCCGAGTATGGCGTACTTGAAAAGCAATTATTTGCACTGCGCAAACAAGCTAAGCGTGATCAGGTAACCGTAAAAGATATGCGCGGTGAAATTGTTACTTTGCCTTTATATCAGGTTTTGGATTTTTGGTTTCCTAATGACATGAGCTTTGTTGCAAAGCTAGGTCACTATTTTGTTCAACTAGGTAAATTTGTTTCAGATGATCCGCGTGAAGCTAATACCGAAGGTGGTGTATTCCCGGCAATCTTTGGTACTGTTTTTATGGTAATGTTGATGGCTGTAATCGTAACGCCGTTTGGGGTTGTAGCAGCTATATACTTACATGAATATGCGGCTAAAAATGCGGTTACCAAGATGATCCGTATCGCGGTCATTAACTTGGCTGGTGTTCCTTCAATTGTTTACGGTGTATTCGGCTTAGGATTCTTTGTTTATGTATTAGGTGGCAGTTTGGATCAATTGTTTTATCCAGAAGCCGCACCTAGTCCAGTATTTGGTACTCCAGGGGTACTTTGGTCTGCTTTAACGCTTGCTATTTTAACGCTGCCTGTGGTGATTGTATCAACCGAAGAAGGCTTATCACGTATCCCAAGTACGGTTCGTCATGGCTCTTTAGCACTGGGCGCAACGCAAGCTGAAACGTTATGGCGTATTATCGTGCCAATGGCCAGTCCTGCGATTATGACCGGTTTAATATTAGCGGTAGCGCGTGCTGCCGGCGAAGTTGCACCATTGATGCTAGTGGGTGTGGTGAAAATGGCACCGACATTACCGCTCGATGGTAACTTCCCGTATTTTCATCTAGATCGAAAGTTCATGCATTTAGGTTTTCATATATACGATGTTGGCTTCCAAAGCCCAAATGTTGAAGCGGCGCGTCCGCTAGTGTATGCCACCGCATTCTTATTGGTATCAGTAATTATTACACTGAATATCACCGCGATAGGCATACGTAACCATTTACGTGAAAAATTTAGATCGCTTGATCAATAATTAGTAAAGATTCTATAGGTAACAAACATGATTACAGTCGCTCCACAAGTAAACCAATCAAGCACGAGTTTGAAATTGGACTTAGATAATTTAAGCACCGAGCAAACGGCACTCGAGATCAAAAACTTAGATCTTTACTATGGTGAAAAACAAGCGCTTAGCTCAGTGAATATGAATATTCCAAAAGGCCAAGTAACCGCATTTATCGGACCATCAGGGTGTGGTAAATCTACGTTATTGCGCTGTATTAACCGTATGAATGATCTGGTTGATATTTGCCGTATTGAAGGTGAAATTTTACTACACGGACAAAACATCTATGACAAAAAGGTAGATGTTGCAGCGCTGCGTCGCAATGTTGGTATGGTATTTCAGCGTCCGAACCCGTTTCCTAAATCAATCTACGAAAATGTGGTTTATGGCCTACGCTTACAAGGTATCAAAGAAAAACGTAAATTAGACGAGGTGGTTGAACAGTCACTGCGAGGCGCGGCACTGTGGGATGAAGTAAAAGATCGGCTTCACGATAGCGCATTTGGTTTGTCAGGTGGTCAGCAGCAACGTTTAGTGATTGCACGCTCTATCGCCATTGAGCCTGAAGTATTATTACTCGATGAGCCAACATCAGCATTGGATCCTATTTCAACACTGGTAATTGAAGAGCTTATCAACGATTTAAAAAATAAGTTTACCGTTGTTATCGTAACCCACAACATGCAACAAGCAGCGCGGGTTTCTGATCAAACGGCCTTTATGTACATGGGTGAATTAATAGAGTACTCAGATACCAATACGTTATTTACTACCCCAACGAAAAAGAAAACGGAAGATTATATCACCGGTCGTTACGGCTAGGCTGAGTCAAACTGTTTTTGGGTTACGTTAGCGATTTTGATAAGAAGGTAAACAATGGAACACAATATTAATAAGCATATTTCTGGCCGCTTTAACCAAGAGCTAGAAAACGTTCGTAACCATGTATTAAGCATGGGTGGCTTAGTTGAGCAGCAACTTAATAGCGCGCTTGATGCGGTAAGTAATGGCGATGCTGAGTTAGCGCGTAAAGTGCGTGAAAACGACTATAAAGTAAACGCCATGGAAGTAAATATTGATGAGGAATGTACCCGTATCATTGCTCGTCGTCAGCCAGCTGCAAGTGATTTACGCTTAGTGGTCGCGATTGCTAAAACCATTGCCGATTTAGAGCGTATTGGCGATGAGGCTGAGCGTATTGCTAAAGTTGCGCTAGATTCATTTACTAAAGATCAGCAAGATTTATTAGTTAACATCGAAAATATGGGTCGCCAAGTTTCAAAAATGCTGCATGATGTACTCGATGCTTTTGCACGTATGGATGTACAAAAAGCATTTGAAGTACACAAAGAAGATGCCAAGGTTGACCGTGAGTATGAAGCAATTACTCGTCAAATTATGACCTATATGATGGAAGATCCACGTTCAATTCCAAAAATTATGGATTTAGTTTGGTCGGTACGTTCATTGGAACGTATTGGCGACCGTTGTCAAAACATCTCTGAATATATTATTTACTTTGTTAATGGCAAAGATATTCGTCATACATCTCAAGAGGATATAGAAAAATCGTTATAGATTTTTTGATACCGTCTTGTTTTATTAAAGCGGCCAATGGTCGCTTTTCATGTTTTCGTTATAATTATAATGCTGTAGCGGCAGCTGTGATGTAATAAAAGCATTCACAATCGCGGTGAATGCTGTAAAATTCACGCCGCAAAGCATACTAATTTGATTTAAGGGTCAGTTATGCCTACAAACGCATTTTTAGGGGTATTCGCAAAATCTCCTATAAAGCCAATGGAAGATCACATCAAGAAGGTACATCAAGCAAGTAAAGCTTTGATCCCTTTTTTCAATCATGTATTTAAAGAAGAGTGGCAACAAGCAGAAGAGATTCGCTTGAACATTCGTACTTTAGAACGTGAAGCCGACGACATGAAAAGAAATATACGTTTACAATTACCGCGCGGTTTATTTATGCCGGTAGAGCGTACAGATTTGCTCGAACTCGTCACCCAGCAAGATAAAATTGCTAATAAAGCAAAAGACATTGCTGGTCGTGTAATTGGTCGTGAGATGACCATTCCAAAAGAAATTCAAGTTAACTTTTTAGCCTATGTAACTCGCTGTGTTGATGCAACTAAACAAGCATCAAACGCAATCAATGAGTTAGATGAGTTACTAGAAACTGGTTTTAAAGGTCGTGAAGTGACCTTAGTAGAAAAAATGCTCGTTGAATTGGATGCAATTGAACAAGACACGGATGATATGCAAATCATAATACGTCGCCAATTACGCGACGTCGAAGATGAACTCAATCCTGTAGATGTAATGTTTTTATATAAAATCATCGAATGGGTCGGCGAGCTTGCGGATATCGCAGAACGCGTTGGTTCGCGTCTTGAGCTGATGTTAGCTCGGTAATTTACACTCAGTTCAATAACGAAAGATTAGGGTTACACAATGGATATCATTGCATCTTATGGCACGGTATTAATTTTAATTGCCGCAGCAGTCGGTTTTTTTATGGCTTATGGTATTGGCGCGAATGACGTTGCTAATGCGATGGGCACATCGGTAGGTTCAAAAGCATTAACTATTAAACAAGCTATTTTTATAGCGATGATTTTTGAATTTGCAGGCGCCTACTTAGCTGGCGGCGAAGTAACATCGACAATTCGTAAAGGCATTATCGATTCTACGCCGTTTTTAGACCTGCCAGAACTTATGGTATTAGGGATGATCTCGGCATTATTTGCAGCGGGTAGTTGGTTGCTAATAGCTTCATTCTTAGGTTGGCCGGTATCAACCACGCATTCAATTATTGGCGCTATCATCGGATTTGCCTTAGTTGCAGTTGGCAGCGAAGCGATTCAATGGGACAAAGTTGCAGGTATTGTGGGGAGTTGGATTGTTACCCCGGCGATTTCAGGGTTTATTGCCTACTTAATATTTATGAGTGCGCAAAAGTTAATTTTTGACACCGATGCGCCACTTAATAATGCCAAACGCTATGTGCCTATTTACATGGGTTTAGCCGGTTTTATCATGTCTTTAGTAACCATCAAGAAAGGTTTAAAGCACATTGGTATTAATTTAGGTGCTGTTGAAGGTTATGCATTAGCAATCGGTATTGCTGTTATTGTTGGTATTATTGGTAAAATCGTTATTTCTCGGTTAAAGATTGATCCAAAAGCCGATAAGAAAATGCAATTTAATAACGTTGAGAAAGTATTTGCTATCTTAATGGTATTAACCGCATGTTGTATGGCATTTGCTCATGGTTCTAATGACGTGGCTAACGCGATTGGTCCGTTGGCTGCAGTTGTAAACATTGTTGAAAATAACGGTGAGATAGCTAAGCAAGCGACAATCGCATGGTGGATTTTACCACTAGGTGGTTTCGGTATTGTTGCAGGCCTTGCAATTTTAGGCAAAAAAGTAATTAAAACGATTGGTGAAGGCATTACGCATTTAACACCAAGTCGTGGTTTTGCTGCTGAATTAGCTGCTGCTTCTACAGTTGTAATTGCATCGGGAACAGGCTTACCAATTTCTACTACACAAACCTTAGTTGGCGCGGTATTAGGGGTAGGTATGGCACGTGGAATTGCTGCACTTAATATGGGTGTGATCAGAAACATTGTAGTTTCTTGGGTAATTACATTGCCAGTTGGCGCTGCCCTTGCTATTGTTATTTTCTACATACTGAGAACTGCCTTTGGAGTTTAAATCCAGCAGTCTTTAAGTATTACAGACTTTTAGCTTGAAAAGATCTCAACGCCCTTGGTGTTGGGGTCTTTTTATTTGTGGGTACAAAAAGTATGACGAACTTACCAAGTATTAAACAGCTGCAGTATTTATTGGCAGTTCATCAGCATCAACATTTTGGCCGCGCCGCAAGTGCGTGTTTTATTGGTCAATCAACACTCAGCAGTGCAATTCAAACCCTTGAAGAAACACTCGGTTGCCAACTCATAGAGCGTGAAAATCGTAGTTTGATGTTCACAGCCATCGGCGAAGAAGTGGTAGAGCGGGCACGCAAAATTATTGACGATACGCTAAGTGTTAGAGAGCTGACTAAAAGCCATTTAACACCGCTAAGCGGTACGCTCACCCTCGGAGTTATTCCAACGATTGCTAGTTTTATTGCGGCACCTCTATATCACCTTTGTCAGCAACAGTTTGCTGATTTAGAGTTGGTACTGGTTGAAGACACCAGTGATAGCTTGTTAGATAAACTCGAGCATGGCCATATCGATATGGCGCTATTGGCACTACCTTACGATACTGATAAATTTCATACTCAAGTACTCGCGCAAGATCACTTTTGCTTAGTACATCATAAAGACTATTTACCTGCTAAGAATATAGAAGATTTTAACTTGTTACCGGAAGCCAGCGTGTTCTTATTAGAGCGAGAGCATTGTATGACAGGGCACGCATTAAGTGCTTGTCATTTAAATCGTTCAAGCTGTATCAATCCGTTTGAAGCGGCGAGCTTACACACCTTACTTAGCATGGTTGAGCACCAGTTCGGTGTGACTTTTTTACCGCAAATGGCGATTAACGCGGGTATTTTAGCGAACAAAAACATGCTTGCCACTCCCTCACAAAGTGACGCATACCGCGATATTGGCATTTTATGGCGCAAAACAACTGGTCGTATTCGAGATTTTCGTTTATTTAGCCAAATGCTAGAAAGCTTTTTAAAGCAGCAATGTCGCTTAATGCCAATCGACTTAAATATTTAACCATTCTAGCGAGCTAAATAAAGCGCTAACTGCGTTATAAATTTTTCATGTAGAACAACTATATGTCAAAATTTATGCCTTGTTATCACTCCATTTATCTGTCGCTATAAATGGTCAGTAACTTAACACGATTGGTATAACGACACAGGAATAGCTCATTTAGGTGAGCTTTTTTATTTATTTTCATTTATTTTTATCTTTTCCAAACTATCTGCTTCACTCTATCGACTAACCTCATAAGTAAAATAACTAAGCATCGAGAATCGTGTTTTTTCAATCAATAGAAACATTAATCGCCAAAGCACAACAAGGAAATAAGCGCGCCTGGCTTAAGCTGGTTAAGCAGCATGAAAGCCAAGTTTATAACTATTGTTTGCGGATGCTAAGTAACCCAGATGATGCCATGGACTTAATGCAAGAGGTGTTTATTTCGGTGTATAAAAGTCTGCCGAACTTTCGTGGTGAGTCGAGTTTTAATACTTGGGTATTTCAAATTGTGCATCGGCGTAGCGTTGAATACTACCGCCGTCGCAAGCATTATCAGAGCTTAGATGATGTGCCAGAACAGGCCTGTGAACACAGTGAATTAGAAGGCAATAGTGTAGCTCAGGCCCAGCATCAGCAATTAAAAAGTATGTTGAATAAGTTACCGTGGGAGCAGCGTTTAGTGGTGGAGTTGAAATTTTTCCAGCATTGCACCTTTGAAGAGATTGCTGAGCAATTAGATATTTCAACTAATACTGCTAAGTCGCGGTTATACAGTGCATTAGGAAAATTAAAAGTTCATTTGGAGGCCGTAGATGGCTAGTTTAGAGTCGCTTTTTGAGCAATGGTTAGATGGTAAAGTTTTGAGCGATAAACAATTGCAGCAGCTCGAAAATGATCCCGAATATGCAGCGTTGATGAGCCAAGCGCAAGTATGGCAACAGCATAGCCGTGACTATAAGGCTGTACCTGTACCAATCTGGGATCGCCAATCAACAATATCGCAGTTCTCCGCTGTGCGTGTGTTTAGCGTCGCTGGAGCGTGGGCTGTTGCAGCATCAGTATTGGTTTGTTCGTTAATCTTTTTAGTTATACCGCAATCAGATGCGCAGGGGTTACTTGCACAAGTAACGAAACAAACACATTTATTGCAGTCTCAACAAAAGCAAATTGACCAAATGCAAAGAATTATTACTGCGCAAAATCAATTGCAACAACAGCAGATGTATCAATTAGCAAAAGAGGCCATTGCAACAGGACGAGTTGAACGCCAAGAAGATATTGCCAGTTTAATCACTTACATCAAAACCCAGCGAGCTCAAGATCAAGCGTATCTACGGATGCAATTAAATGATTTAGCCGAACAAGTACAAGAGCAGCCAACAGCCGCGATTGCGAAAAATTAGGAGTATAGAGCATGAATAAAAAACTTATCAGCAGCGCCATAATGGCCATACTTGGGTGCTTAAGTGCTAATGTATCTGCGCAAGACCCTGCGGAGTTGGCATCAATACAGCGTGAAGTAGCAATAATGGAAAACATTTTAAGCAGCGCGTTAAAGCAAGATACCAATAAAAGGATCCGTGCGATTCAAGCCAACTATTTTGTTAAGCAGGGAGTGGTATTTGAGCTGGACGTAAGAGGCTCTAGCCGCTGGCAGACTATTTTTAGTAACGCACCTAATGCGCCGTTACCACCGCTGCCTGAAATTGATTTTGCTAATATGGATATTGAAATTATCAGTGATCAAGTAGAGTTTATTACCGAAGATGTTGTTGAATCATCACGAGAAGCTTATCAACAAGCGATGGAACTAATGCGTGAAGGCGCAGAACAAGTGCGCGAAATTGCAGAGCAAGAGCGTGATGTGGGCCGAAAGTTGCGGGATTTAGAGCGTGAAAAGCGCGATTTAGAGTTTGCCAGCCGCCATGATAATAGCGCCGAAGAAAAACAGCTTGAACAACGCAAAAAAGCGTTAGAAAAAGATATCGCGAAGCTGGAAAAACAACAAACTACACTCACTAAACAGCAGCAACAGCTACGCCAAAATATCAATGCAAAGCATGCAGAGCGTGAGCAACAACAAGCCGCAGAGCAACAACAGTTACTGGAGCAAGTAAGTACAAGTATCAGTCTTACGTTATGTGATTACGGTAGTGGTTTACGTAGTTTGCCAAACGACGAGCATGTGAGTTTTGTTCTTAAAGGGCTCGGCGATAAAAATACGAGTTTAATAAAAGTATTTAATAAATCAGATATTAAAAAGTGTGTCGCCGGCGATATCAAAGCCAGCGAACTGACTAAAAAAGCTATTAGCTACCAATTTTAATTAGCCGAGCTGATATTAACTCAGCTCAATTAATAACTTATCCCTGACCAACAAGCAGCCGTATTATAAAGGCTGCTTTTCGTTATGCCCTTCATATTCAAACTGTTTATTGAATGGCGTAATATCTGGTAAAAATAACAAATAAACCCACACCACTAAGTTAAAGTAGGGGATCAAACCTAAGCAGGTAAAAGTTACAACCGGGTAACCTTTGATACTGGCATATCGATAGCATTGGTAAGTTATCCCTAAGTTTACCGCTAATAGTAACACTATTAATTGCATCATAATTCACTCCATAAATTGACAATGATACTAATAACAACATGTTAGTTTGTAAGTGGCATGTTGCTATGATTTAACGATGTCATGTGAAATTTCGATTATCATCATAATCACAAGACATTTATCGCCCGATGAGCAAAGTATAGATGAGTTATCACAAGATGGAAGTAAAAAAATGCGTAGATTTGTATGAAAAGTTCGCTATTTTAGCTAGGTGGTTGTTCGTAAAAAGTTTTGTTTTGATAAATTTTTTGTAACTGATGTTTGATTTTTTCTACGGGCACCGGGCGTGAAATAAAGTAGCCTTGGCCATAATCAACACCTATTTCTTTTAGTGCTAAAAAGATCTCTTCATTTTCAACATATTCAGCAACTGAACGCTTATTGAGCGAGCGACTAATATCGTTTATTGCTTTAACTAACGCCAAGTCGATTGGATCATTAAGCATATCGCGAACAAACGAACCGTCTATTTTTACGTGTTGAGCTGGCAGTTGCTTAAGATAATTAAAGGTGCTAAAGCCAGTGCCAAAGTCATCAATTGAGAAATGACAGCCCAAGCGATTGAGCTTTTCGATCATCGCACGAGTGGCAGTTAAATTATTGATACTGGCGGATTCGGTGATCTCAAAAATAACCCGGGTAGGGCTGATATCGCACTTTTCAAGGGTCGATTCGATATGCGGTAATAGGCGTTCATCTAAAAACGATTGCGCAGATAGGTTTATTGCAACTTGATTTAGCTCAGGGTTAGCGGCAATGGCAGAAATTGCATTGCTGATCACACATTGATCCATTAAGTAAGTGTCGTTCAATAATTCAAGTGACGGAATAAATTGGTTTGGATAAACCAGTTCACCGTCGAGTTTTAAGCGTAACAGTGCTTCAAAATAAGCGACACCACCATGTTTAAAGTCCCAAATAGGCTGGTAATGTAATTCAATTTGGTTTTGTTGCAATGCTTGGCGAATGCTGTGTCCCCACTCTAATCCAGCTTGCAAGGTGTTATGGCTGGCATCTTCTTTAGAGTAACAATGAACCAAATTACGGCCTAAGCTTTTAGCAACGTACAAGGCAATATCAGCTTGTTTTAAGCATTCACTCGGATCATGGTTCGCTGCTGTTATTTGCGTTAAGCCAATTGAGCAGCTAATTGAATAAACTTGTTCTTCAGATTTAAACTGATGACCTTCAATAGCCATGCAAATACTTTCAGCTATCAAGTGTGCATCAAGCAGATTCATATTATTTAAGATCACCGCAAATTCATCACCACCAATGCGACACACTAAGTGTTCATCACTGATATTGGCGTTAAATAGTTGCGCAACTTCTTTAAGAACTATATCGCCTTGTTGATGGCCTTTACTGTCATTAATTATTTTAAAATGATCGAGGTCAATATAAATTAAAGCGTGCTCTATGTCGCCATTAGTGCGTTGCGGCTGGCAAATTCGATTGAGTTGTTGATCAAAATAATAGCGGTTATGTAAGCCGGTTAAGGTGTCATGTAGTGCTAAATGGCGCAGCTGTAATTCAGCTTGTTTGCGCTCATGAATATTATCTATTGTGGCGGTGATCGTGGCAGCATTACTGCTGTTTTTGATTAGTTGTAAGCGGCACTCAACCCAAATAGCTTGACCATCTTTATGAATAATTTGCACTTCAACCTGCTGTTGCAAGGCACCGCCATGCAAAATACTGCTAATTGTTTGCAGTAGTTTATCTTTGCAATCATTGATACAAAAGTCAGAGAGTGCTTTGCTCAAGGTTTGTTTTATGCCAAACCCACTGAGTGCTTCCCACGCAGGGTTGATAAAACGAATGCGGCCTTGTTCATCAAATTCAAGCACCACAGTATTAAGATGTAATAGTATCCGCTGATGGGCTGAAAATAGCTCCTTATAGCGGCTTTGACTTTGACTTAGCTGTTCTACTTTTTGTGCAAACTCTGCATAACTGACCATAAAATCTTCACGGCGCGCAGCATGGTCGCATACTTTACTTAACAAGGTTTGTTCATATGGTGCACGAATAAAATCAGTGACCCCTGAAAGCAATAGTTGTTCAGCATGATCGGCATCTTTCGTGTCTATAATGGTTACAATGGCTTGTTTTGGGTTGTGTTGTAAAATCTCTTCAACTAATTGACTGGCAGCTCCTGCGTGTGCTGCGGTTGCATCAAGTAACACAATGGCAAACTTTTGCTGCAAATAGATTGATAATGCTTGTTTATTACTAGAAACATGGGTGCAGGCAAAGTTTAGCTGTAATTGTTGCGCTATTTCAGCTGCTTTGTCACTGTCGGTTTCGAGCAGCAACAAGTCTAAACGACTACTTTTTTCTAAATGCGTTGATAACACATTTGCCAGTACCTGTGGCAGCATATCTTGGCGTTCAAATGGCAATACTGCATCTATGCCATAACTGCGTGCTGTCGTTTCGGCTATTCGCTCACAATAGATAGGCGGAGTTAGTACAATTGGTGTATTTTTTGGGGTTTTTAATAACCCTGAACGGATCATCCGAGAAAATCGCCAACCATCTATTTTACCAACATTAAGACCGGTAATAATGACATCGACCGCTTGAGATTTAAGAATTTCGAGGGCTTGCTGGCTATCGGCTACTTCAAGGAAAGTAAATACATTGAGCCGATTTAAGGTTGACTTAACAGCCTGACGCTCAGCGACACTGGCGTTTAAGATCAGCAAAGTTAGCTGCTTAGCCATTTATGTCACACCTCTTATAAACCTAGATCTAATTAAGTTGAGTAGAATAATGCCATTTGTCTCGAACCACAAGAGAACATTCCATTGTATTTTAATTAAAGCCGTTGGTTGAGCTAATAGCGCGATGCAGTTAAACTTGGCGCGACTTTTTTGATCTGGATATATCCTATGCGCGTGGCTGATTTTAGCTTTGACTTACCTGATGAATTAATTGCTCGTTTTCCTAAACAGGATCGAACCAGCAGTCGCTTATTAACCTTAGATGGCCCAAGTGGCGCTGTAGAACATAAAATATTTAGCGATATTATTGATTTAGTAAATGAAAATGACTTGTTGGTATTTAACAATACCAAAGTGATCCCTGCTCGTATGTATGGCCAAAAAGCGTCAGGTGGCAAAGTTGAAGTCTTAGTAGAGCGAGTGCTTGATGAGCACCGCGTGCTGGCTCATGTACGCGCCAGTAAATCACCAAAACCAGGTACAGAACTTATTCTCGAAGGTAAAGCGCAGGCGACTATGGTGGGTCGTCATGGCGAATTGTTTGAACTAGAGTTTAGCGATAGTCAAAATGTACTGGAAATTTTAAACGATATTGGCCATATGCCACTGCCACCTTATATTGACCGTCCAGATACTGACGAAGACCGCAAACGCTATCAAACAGTTTACGGTGAAAAACCTGGCGCGGTTGCAGCGCCAACTGCTGGCCTACATTTTGACGATACGCTCATGGCAGCAATAAAAGCTAAGGGCGTAAACATGGCATTTGTTACTCTGCATGTTGGCGCGGGCACATTTCAGCCGGTACGCGTAGACTCGGTTGATGATCATATAATGCACTCCGAATACATTGAAGTGCCTGATGATGTTGTTGCAGCAGTCGCTGCAACCAAAGCTAACGGCGGCAGAGTGATTGCGGTAGGCACAACTTCGGTACGTTCATTGGAATCAGCAGCTAAGATACATGGCGGCCAATTAGCCAGTTACTTTGGTGACACCGATATTTTTATTTACCCAGGTTATCAATTTAACGTAGTTGATGCCATGGTCACTAATTTTCACTTGTCAGAATCGACATTGATCATGTTGGTTAGTGCATTTGCTGGGCAAGATAATATTATGAGTGCATACCAAACTGCAATTGCACAAAAATACCGCTTTTTTAGCTACGGCGATGCGATGTTTTTAACCCGTAAATAGTTTTTTCTATAAAAGCACTTAAAGCCCAGCCTTGCGTTGGGCTTTTTAGTTTTGATTTTTGCACTTTTAATTTCAGCTTTGGGCCCAATTAATAGTAATGGTTTTACAAAAAGGGTAGAATCGAGCGGTTAAATTATAGCTTGTTGGACTGTTTTTCTGACATTTGAGGATGATATGAAGTTTGAATTAGACCGTACAGACGGTAAAGCCCGCCGCGGCCGCTTGATTTTTGATAGAGGCGTAGTCGAAACGCCAGCATTTATGCCAGTAGGTACTTACGGTACTGTCAAAGGTATGACCCCAGATGAAGTCAAAGACACTGGTGCGCATATTTGCCTAGGTAACACCTTCCATTTAATGCTTCGCCCTGGTACTGAAATCATCAAGCAGCATGGTGGATTACATGGTTTTATGAATTGGGATAAACCAATTTTAACCGACTCAGGCGGTTTTCAAGTGTTTAGCTTAGGCGCAATGCGTAAAATTACCGAAGAAGGTGTATTGTTTAGCTCGCCTGTTAACGGTGAAAAAATTATGCTTTCACCAGAAAAAGCTATGCAAGTGCAGAGTGATTTAGGTTCAGACATCGTAATGATTTTTGACGAATGTACGCCTTATCCTGCCACCGAAAAAGAAGCTAAAGATTCAATGGAGTTATCACTTCGTTGGGCTAAGCGTTCAAAAGAAGGTCACGGTGACAATCCATCAGCTTTATTTGGTATTATCCAAGGTGGTATGTATCCGGAGTTGCGTGCTCAGTCACAACAAGGTCTTGAAGAAATTGGTTTTGATGGCTACGCACTCGGTGGTTTATCGGTCGGTGAGCCAAAAAATGAGATGATTAACATTCTTGATCACTGTGCTTATAAAATGCCAGAGAACAAACCCCGTTACCTTATGGGTGTAGGTAAACCTGAAGACTTAGTTGAAGCCGTTCGTCGCGGTATCGATATGTTTGACTGTGTAATGCCAACTCGTAATGCGCGTAATGGTCATTTATTTATAACCGGTGGCATTGTGAAAATTCGTAATGCTGTGCACAAAACAGATACCGGCCCACTTGATCCTGAGTGTGATTGCCATACTTGTAAGAATTATTCGCGCGCGTACCTACATCATCTTGATAAATGTAACGAAATTTTAGGTGCACGACTAAACACAATTCATAACTTACGTTACTATCAGCGCGTTATGGAAGGTTTACGTAATGCGATCGGTGACGGTAAGTTAGATGAATTCGTAAATGATTTTTATGCACGCCGCGGCCAAGAAGTGCCAGAGCTTGCAGATACCACAAATTAAATTTAAAAATTAAAGAGGAAGTGTTATGAGTTTATTTATTTCAAACGCCCACGCAAGTGCGGCAGGTGCAGCGCCAGCCGGTGGTGGTTATGAGATGTTGATCATGCTAGCTATCTTTGGCTTAGTATTTTACTTCTTGATTTACCGTCCACAAGCTAAGCGTGTAAAAGAACATAAAGCGCTGATGAATGCGATGGCAAAAGGCGATGAAGTTCTTACTCAAGGTGGTTTAGTGGGTAAAATCGCTAAAATCTCTGACGATAAAGATTTCATTGTTATTTCACTTAACGATCAAGCTGAAGTAACTGTACAAAAATCAGCAGTGTCAGCAGTATTGCCTAAAGGCACAATGAAGTCGCTATAATAATAATAAGGACGCCCACGTGTTAAACAAGTTTCCATTATGGAAGTATTTACTTGTTCTAGCTGTGATTGCGGTAGGTCTTTTATATGCCTCTCCTAATTTGTATGGTCGTGATCCGGCCATACAAATTTCAGGTACTAAAGGAACTGATGCAGATCTAGCTGTAGTAGACAAAGTAAATGCGACCCTCAAAGAGCACAATGTTACCGTAAAATCAGTTAAGTTCGAAAACGGTCAAGTGTTGATCCGCTTTAAAAATGTTGAAGAGCAGCTTAAAGCGCAAGATTTATTGCGTGATTCATTGAGCGACGATTACATCTCAGCCATTAACATGGCCCCGGCGCAACCTCATTGGTTAAAAGCCCTTGGCGGCAATCCAATGAAATTGGGCTTGGATTTAAGTGGCGGTGTTCACTTTACGATGGAAATTGACATGGTGACAGCGGTTGATAACGCGCTGGAACAAATGGATCAAGACTATAAAAGTGATTTACGTGAAGAAAAACTACGCTATCGCACGGTACGTCGTGTAGCTGGTACTGAACGTATTCGTGTGGAGATGCGCAGCGCAGAAGATAAAGATGCGGCAGAGCGTTTTTTACAGTCACGCTACCCATTACACAACTACATTGATGATAGCTCTAACGATAACGCGTTTTATGCCACCATCAGCGAGCAAAAACTCAAAGAAATTCGTGACTATGCTATCAAGCAAAACGAAACCATTATCCGTAACCGTATTAACCAAATCGGTGTTGCTGAGCCTAACGTACAACGTCAAGGTGCAGAGCGTATTATTGTGCAGCTACCAGGTGTTCAAGATACTGCGCGTGCGAAAGAGATTTTGGGTGCTACAGCAACCCTTGAGTTTCGTGAAGTAGACGAAAATGCCGATCCAACGGCAGCAGCGCAAGGGCGTATTCCGCCTGGTACTGAAATGATCATGAGCCGTGACGGCTACCCAGTGGTACTTAAAAAACGCATTATTCTCGAAGGTAGTCACATTACTGGTGCGCAATCGGGTGCCGATGAATACCAACGTCCGCAAGTAAGTATTAGCCTTGATAGCAAAGGCGGCGCGAAAATGAATGCTTTCACTAAGCGTGCTATTGGCAAGCGTATGGCGACGGTATTTATAGAATATAAGCCCTCTGGTAAAACAGACGAAAACGGTAAAGCGCTACCACCAATTAAGGTGGAAGAAGTGATCAACGTTGCAACTATACAAGCGCGTCTTGATCGTTCGTTTCGCATCACCGGCATTGATAACCCTGCAGAAGCACATAACTTAAGCTTATTACTACGTGCGGGAGCACTTGTTGCGCCAATTCAAATTGTTGAAGAGCGCACGGTAGGGCCAAGCTTAGGTCAAGAAAATATCGAAGCAGGTATGACGGCGGTTGCTTTAGGCTTCCTGTTTGTACTGATCTTTATGTTAGTTTATTACAAAGGTTTTGGCTTAGTCGCTAATATTGCCTTAGCAGCTAACTTAGTATTGATTGTGGGTGTTATGTCGTTGATCCCAGGCGCTGCACTAACACTGCCAGGTATTGCTGGTATCGTACTAACGGTAGGTATGGCAGTTGATGCCAACGTACTAATATTTGAGCGTATTCGCGAAGAGCTGGCCGATGGACGTAGTCCGCAACAGGCTGTTCATCATGGCTATGATAGTGCTTTTAGTACGATTTTTGATGCCAATATTACCACCTTAATTGCTGCGATTATCTTGTTCGCAGTGGGTACAGGCCCAATTGCTGGTTTCGCAGTGACACTTGCGATAGGTATTATCACCTCAATGTTTACAGCCATTGTTGGTACCCGTGCGGTAATCAACTTATGTATTGGTGGTAAGCGCATTGATAAGCTGTCAATTTAAGGAGCAGATATGCAAATTTTAAAATTAGGCGGCAGAACTTTAGGGTTTATGTCGCTGCGCAAAGTTGCTATGAGCATCTCAACGCTACTTATTTTGGCATCGTTCGCATCGTTCTTCGTTAAAGGTTTAAACTTTGGCTTAGATTTTACGGGCGGTACTGCTGTAGAAGTAGGTTTTGCACAACCAGCAGACTTAAAGAAAGTACGTTCAGTGTTAGCTGAAAATGGTTTTGCAGATGCATCAGTACAATTATTTGGTTCAAGCCAAGAGATTTTGGTTCGCTTAGCACCGCGTGGTGATGATGTTAAAGCCGAAGTAATTGGTAACCAAGTAATTGATGCACTTAAAAAAGCCGATGATAGCGTAGTAATGCGTCGAATTGAGTTTGTTGGCCCAAGTGTAGGTGAAGACTTAAAAGAGCAGGGTGGCCTTGCCATGTTAACTGCGCTTATTTGTATCTTGATCTATGTAGCATTTCGCTTTGAGTGGCGTTTTGCGGTAGGCGCAGTGTCGGCACTTTTACACGATGTAATCATTACTTTAGGTTTGTTTTCAGTATTAGGGTTAGAGTTCGACTTAACCATATTGGCGGCAATACTGGCGGTAATAGGTTACTCTCTTAATGATACTATCGTTGTATCTGACCGTATTCGTGAGAACTTCCGCAAAGTGCGTATCGACGATACTGTTGAGATAATTGATATTTCATTAACGCAAACACTTAACCGTACTCTAGTAACTTCAATTACCACTATTTTAGTATTAATCGCCTTGTTTGCTTGGGGTGGTCAAACTATTCATGGTTTTGCTACAGCGCTGTTATTTGGTGTGTTTATTGGTACTTACTCTTCGATTTATGTTGCTAGTGCCGTTGCGCTTGCAATGGGCGTAAGTAAAGAAGACTTAATACCAGAAGTTATCGAAAAAGAAGGCGCAGATTTAGACGCTATGCCATAGGTATGATTCTAATTTTACGTTTAAAAAACCGCTCATTGAGCGGTTTTTTGCTTTTAGGTATTGATGCCGCGCAAGCTGTATTAGGGATCAGATTATAGGTGTCAGATTTCAGGTAGAGCTAGTCTCCAGCCTTCAATCTCTTGCATTTCACTTTTGTGTGTAGCGAAGCGCCTCTGTGCGCTCGTGAGCATAAAATTGCGCGAGGTAAACTCTAGCCTACGGGTTGGCATCGGTGTTTTAATATGCGTAGGCGCGACTTTATGCCTAGTAAGTTGTATTGAGGGGTTAGATTTCAGGTGGAGCTAGTCTCAGTCTTTAACCTAATGCCTTTCACTTCTTTGTGTAGCCTAGCGACTCGGTGTTCTCTGTGGTGAAATTTATTTTTAAGATAGAATACAGAGCAGATTTTTCGTGGCTGAAGCCAACTCCTACGAGTTAAAGCTTATAACTCAACCTCCGTGTAGCGAAGCGACTCGGTGTTCTCTGTGGTGAAATTGTTTTTTCAAATAGAATGCAGAGCAGGATTTTTCGTGGCTGAAGCCAACTCCTACGAGTGAAGAGTCGGGCTTAAACTTACCGCTTAAAGTTCTACAGCTTATGATTCAACCTCTGTGTAGCGAAGCGCCTCGGTGTTCTCTGTGGTGAAATTGTTTTTTCAAATAGAATGCAGAGCAGGATTTTTCGTGGCTGAAGCCAACTCCTACGAGTGAAGAGTCGGGCTTAAACTTATCGCTTAAAGTTCTACAGCTTATGATTCAACCTCTGTGTACCGAAGCGACTCGGTGTTCTCTGTGGTGAAATTGTTTTTTCAAATAGAATGCAGAGCAGATTTTTCGTGGCTGAAGCCAACTCCTACGAGTGAAGAGTCGGTCTTAAACTTACCGCTTAAAGCCTAAAGCCTATGGCTAAAACCCTCTGTGTAGCGCGAAGCGACTCGGTGTTCTCTGTGGTGAAATTGTTTTTTCAAATAGAATGCAGGCAGATTTTTCGTGGCTGAAGCCAACTCCTACGAGTGAAGAGTCGGGCTTAAACTTATCGCTTAAAGTTCTACAGCTTATGATTCAACCTCTGTGTAGCGAAGCGACTCGGTGTTCTCTGTGGTGAAATTGTTTTTTCAAATAGAATGCAGAGCAGATTTTTCGTGGCTGAAGCCAACTCCTACGAGTGAAGAGTCGGTCTTAAACTTATCGCTTAAAGCTTATGGCTAAAGCCCTCTGTGTAGCGCGAAGCGCCTCGGTGCTCTCAGTGGTGAGATTGTTTTTAAATTAAACACAGAGCGAGTTTCTTCTTGACTGAAGTCAACTCCTACGAGTGAAGAGTTGGGCTTAAACTTACCGCTTAAAGATTATGGCTAAAGCCCTCTGTGTAGCGCGAAGCGCCTCGGTGTTCTCTGTGGTGAAATTGTTTTTTCAAATAGAATGCAGGCAGTTTTTTCGTGGCTGAAGCCAACTCCTACGAGTGAAGAGTCGGTCTTAAACTTACCGCTTAAAGCTTATGGCTAAAGCCCTCTGTGTAGCCTAGCGCCTCGGTGTTCTCTGTGGTGAAATTGTTTTTTCAAATAGAATGCAGAGCAGGATTTTTCGTGGCTGAAGCCAACTCCTACGAGTGAAGAGTCGGCCTTAAACTTACCGCTTAAAGCTCGACAGCTTATAGCTTGGTTTCTTCTTCTATCACACTCACCACAAAATACGGATTCAAATACTCATCTTTTGTGTTGTATAAAAGCGGGCTGCCGTCGAGCTGAGTAACTTTTGCGCCGGCTATTTCGGCTATAGCGTGACCTGCGCCGGTGTCCCATTCGCAGGTTGGGCCTAGGCGTGGGTAAATGTCGGCGCTGCCTTCGGCGACTAAGCACAGTTTTAGTGAACTGCCTTTTGAGACCATTTCAACCTCATCAAAGCGTTTTACAAACTCGGCTAAATCCGGTGATGGATGCGAGCGGCTGCCGACTACGCGGATAAGGCCTTTGTTTGCTTTGGTGGTGACTTTAAGCTCAATGCGCTCATCACCGCGGTCCTTAAATGCGCCGATTGCCTCTGCTGCCAGATAAGACACGCCTAGCGCAGGCGCATCTACTACCGCTAAGATAGGCTTGCCGTTTTCAATCAAGGCGATGTTAACGGTAAACTCACCGTTCTTTTTAATAAACTCTTTAGTGCCGTCGATTGGGTCAACCAGCCAATAGCGGGTCCACGTTTGGCGAATATCCCAGCTGATATCGGCACTTTCTTCACTTAATACTGGGATCTCTGGGGTTAAGTGGGCTAGGCCATTGGCAATCACTTTGTGAGCTGCAAGATCGGCGTCGGTTACAGGGCTTTCATCAGCTTTGTACTCAACGTTAAAATCCTTTTCGTAAATCCCCATAATAGCGCTGCCAGCTTGGCGGGCAAGGATCAGTATTTCTTCGAGCAGTTCCGTTTGGTTCATGACTTAACCTTTAATAATTTGCTGTTGTTTTAGATACGCTATCAGCTCTTGCACCGATTGGTCTAGGGTGTTTTTACTGGTATCTAAGATTATTTCCGGTGAATGGGGTATTTGGTAGTCTGAATCTATACCTGTGAAGTGTTTTATTTCACCTGCGCGGGCTTTTTTGTATAAGCCTTTTGGATCGCGGCTCTCGCATACGTCCAGAGGTGTGTCTAAAAACACTTCGATAAATTCACCGTCATCGACTAAGTTTCTTACCATATCGCGTTCAGCGCGAAATGGGGAAATAAATGCGGTGAGTACCAATAATCCAGCATCGACCATTAGTTTAGCGGTTTCACCAACGCGGCGAATATTTTCGATACGGTCTTCGTCGCTAAAGCCTAAATCTTTACACAAGCCGTGGCGTACGTTGTCGCCATCAAGCAGGTAGGTGTGAATACCTTGTTGATTGAGTGCGCTTTCAAGGGCGTTTGCTACGGTGCTTTTACCTGAGCCGGAAAAACCAGTGAACCATAAAATAGCCGGTTTATGGCTTTTGTGTTCGCTACGTTGTGCTTTAGTAATGGCATAGTTATGCCAAACAATGTTCTCATCCATTATAAAACTCTCTTATGAGTAAGCGCTGGCTTAAAATGGAAATACCAGCGGGATCAGGGTTAATACCGTTATTGAATAAATAATAGAAAGCGGTAAGCCCATTAATACATAGTCTTTTAAACGATAATTGCCGGCGCTATAAACCATCAGGTTAGTTTGATAACCAAATGGTGATATAAAGCTTGCAGATGCACCAAAGGCGACCGCCATAATAAACGGCAGCGGGTCAACATTAAAGCCCATTGCTAATGCATAAGCGACAGGGAATGATAGTGCCGCTGCGGCGTTATTGGTGATAAGTTCGGTGAACATTACTGTCATTACAAAAATCGCGATAAACGCGCCATAGGGGCCAAAATCACCGAGTACATAAAACAATGCTGCAGATATTTGTCCAGCTAGGCCGGTGCCTATCATCAGTTTAGCAAGGCCAATGGCGCTACCAACTACAGCGAGTAACTCAATAGGAAAACGGCGTTTTACTTCACTCAGCTTTATCGTTCCCGTGAGCATTAAGCCAATCAGCAATACTAATAAGCCTTTTACCAGTGGTACATAGCCAATAATACTCAGCCCAAGTACCGTTGCAAAGCTCGCTAATACTAAGTTAGATTGCTTGGGCGCTAAGTGAGTTTGTAAATCAAGCCCGGAAATATACACAAATTCGCGTTTTAAATTAGGCAGACTATAAAAGTCTTTACCTGGTGCGAGGATCAGTGAGTCTCCCGCTTGCAGCTGCACTTTACCAAGGCCACCTTGCAAGCGGTCATGGCCGCGACGAATAGCGATAACAGCGGCATGAAACTGTTCACGAAAACGCGCTTCTTTAACTGTTTTTCCTATAAATTTAGATGATTGGCTGACAACAACTTCAACGAGGTGCTCAACATCTTTTTGATGTTTATCGTGAACTATTTTTAGCCCGTCAAAGCGTGTTAGCAATGGCACTGATTTGATGTCACCGACAAACAGCAATACATCGCCCGCTTTAATCACTTGTTGCGGGGTCACTGCACAAATGCGTTTATCGCCGCGAATAATTTCCGCTAGGAATAAGTCTTTAAGTTCGCGCAGGCCATTTTCTTCTACGCTTTTACCAATTAGTTTTGAGCCTTCTTCTATTTTACCTTCGAGATAAAAAGGCACCACTTCTTGATCGTTTTTGCCGTTGTCTGGCAAATATTTTAGCATCACTAAAATAGTGATCAGGCCCACACTTAATGCGCCTAGCCCGACTATGGTAAAGTCGAAAAAGCCTAGCGGTGCCATGCCTGCATCAACGGCAAAACCATTGACGATTAAATTTGTTGAAGTACCAATTAAGGTAATTGTGCCACCTAAAATAGCAGTATACGACAGCGGTAATAGTAGCTTTGAAGGTGAATGGTTTGGATTGTCTTTTATGGCAGTAATGAGCGATGCGACAACCGCTGTATTATTGGTAAATGAGGATAAAAACGCTGTAGAAAGTCCGAGCTTAGTGACTGAGCTGGTTAAACTTCCTTTTGATAATGACTGGGCAAGCTTTTGTACGAGTGTAGTTTTTTCAACCGCAATCGAAACCAGTACTAATAACACTAAGGTGATCAGTGATGGATTGGCGTAGTTGATCAGCATATCTTCAAGGTCGATTAACCCGCCTAGATATGCGGTGCCAATGGCGCCAACAAAAAGCCATGCTGGCTTTAGCCGCGTGCCAAACAGGCACCCGACTAAAGTTAGCATAATGCCTGTTAATACTAGCTGTTGATACATGCTTTATATGTCCTTAACAGGCAAAGTTGGTTATTTAAGCTTTGATATATCAAGCGCTTGCCAATGTGGGAAGTGCTTGCGTACTAACGCATTAAATTCAACTTCAAACTCACTAAAGTTACCCGTTTGTTCTTGCTTTGCAAGCACGTTTTCAATCATACCCGCCGCAACAGTTAAGTTAGATAAACGATCGATTAAAATAAACGCACCGGTTTCGTGATTGTTGTGATAAGCATCGGCCAAAATGGTTTCGGTCAATTCTAGGGTAACAATCGCGATTTCGTTTAACTGCAGGCTGTCTGCGCTGCCGTGTTCAAGGGTGTTCACATCAATGGTGTGATCAATCTTTTTCACGATAGCCGAAGTATTTTTACTGCCTAGCTTAAAGTTATAGCTTTTACCCAGTACCAGCGGCGCTTCGTGCATCCACACAAGCTTTGCTTGTACTTGGTTAGTTACAGTCGCTGTTGAATCAGCAGGAACGATCACGTCCCCTCGGCTAATATCAATTTCAGTGTTAAGCGTTAAAGTAATTGCTTGACCAGCTTCGGCTGTGTCTAAGTTGCCGTCAAAGGTGACAATCTCTTTAATGCTTGAGGTTTTACCTGATGGCAATACTTTAATAGCATCACCAACGCGTAATTTTCCTGAGGTCAAAGTACCTTGGAAACCACGGAAGTTTAGGTTAGGGCGTACTACATACTGCACAGGGAAACGCGCTTCAAAGCCAGTGTCTGTTTCAGCTGCTGGTGAGTCTTCTAATAACTCAAGCAGTGGTTTATCTGTGTAATATGGTGTGTGCTCTGAGCGTGTTACTACGTTATCGCCTTTAAGCGCCGACATAGGCACAAACTTGATGTTAGATACGTTAAGTTGCTCGGCAAATTTTAAATAATCGGCTTTAATGCGCTCATAAACGGTTTCGTCAAAATCAACAATATCCATTTTATTCACGGCAACAACAAACTGTTTAATACCCAATGAATCACAGATAAAGCTGTGACGCTTAGTTTGTACTTGCACACCGTAGCGCGCATCAACAAGAATAATCGCTACATCACTGGTTGATGCACCGGTTACCATGTTGCGGGTGTATTGCTCATGCCCTGGAGTATCAGCAATAATGAATTTACGTTTAGCCGTTGAAAAATAACGGTACGCTACATCAATAGTTATGCCTTGCTCACGCTCAGCTTGTAAGCCGTCAACCAGTAGTGCTAAATCGAGCTCTTCACCGGCATTACCGACTTTTTCGTTATCTTTATGCAGTGCTGCTAACTGATCTTCATAAATTTGGTGGCTGTCGTGCAGTAGGCGGCCAATTAGGGTTGATTTACCGTCATCCACACTACCACAGGTCAGCATACGCAATAGGCTTTTGTCTTGTTGGCGAGCAAGATAGGCGTCGATGCCAATTGCTTTTACTTCGTTAATTGTATCGCTAGTATTAATAGACATTAGAAATAGCCCTCACGTTTTTTCTTCTCCATTGAACCTGCTGAATCGTGGTCAATTACCCGACCTTCACGTTCAGATGACGTAGATAGCAGCATTTCTTCGATAATCTCAGTCAGTGTACTGGCTGTTGATTCCACTGCACCGGTAAGTGGGTAACAACCTAAAGTACGAAAACGAACAGATTTCATCATGGGTACTTCGCCTTCTTTAAGCGGCATACGCTCATCATCAACCATGATCAAAGTACCATCACGCTCTACAACAGGGCGCTCTTTGGCTAAGTAAAGCGGAACCATATCGATGTTTTCTTGATAGATATATTGCCAAATATCAAGTTCAGTCCAGTTAGAAAGTGGAAATACACGGATGCTTTCGCCAGGGTTAACTTGACTGTTATAGGTATTCCAAAGCTCTGGACGTTGGTTTTTTGGATCCCATCTGTGGTGTTTATCACGGAATGAATAAACACGCTCTTTAGCGCGAGATTTTTCTTCGTCGCGACGTGCACCACCAAACGCGGCATCAAAGCCATATTTATCAAGCGCCTGTTTTAAGCCTTGGGTTTTCATGATATCGGTATGCTTACCAGAGCCATGAGTAAATGGGCTGATATCAATCGCTAAGCCTTCAGGATTTTTGTGGACGAGTAAGTCAAAACCGTACTCTTTTGCTAAGCGATCACGAAATTCGATCATTTCTTTAAACTTCCAGTTGGTATCAACGTGAAGCAGTGGAAACGGAATTTTACCTGGGTAAAACGCTTTACGCGCTAAATGTAAAAGTACCGATGAATCTTTACCGATAGAGTAAAGCATAACTGGGTTCTCAAACTCAGCAGCAACTTCGCGCATGATTTTGATACTTTCAGCTTCTAATTGCTGAAGGTGAGTTAAAGCCATTGTTAGTCGTCCTACTAAAATGATTAAAAGTTAAAATCTAAATAGTTTAAAGCTATGCCACGTCTGTAAGCGGTTGTGCAAAGCTACTGGTTTGGGCTTTTGTGCCAAACCAATGAAGTTCTTCATGTAATGAAGCAACTTCACCAATAATTAATAATGCCGGTGAAATAATGCTGTGACGCTCGATTAAATCGGCCAGCTCACCTAATTTACCGGTTACAACGCGTTGATTTTTGCGAGTACCGTTTTCAATAATTGCCACGGGTGTATCTGCACCGCGACCATGTTTTAATAATTGTGCTTGAATATGGGGAGACTTAATTACACCCATATAAATAGCCAGAGTTTGGTTTGGTTTTGCCAGTGATTGCCAATCTAGTTCTTGACCGTCTTTTTTACAGTGACCAGTTACAAACTGTATGGCTTGTGCATGGTCACGGTGCGTTAGCGGAATACCCGCATAAGCGCTACAACCTGCGGCAGCAGTTATGCCAGGGACGATTTGGTAATTTACGTTATTAGCTGCCAGTACTTGAACTTCTTCACCACCACGGCCATAAATAAACGGGTCGCCACCTTTAATGCGGCACACTTTTTTACCTTGCTTGGCAAGGTCAACTAGCATTTGGTTAGTATCTTCTTGCACGACACTGTGATCGCCTAAGCGTTTACCCACACAAATTAAATCAGCATCGCGGCGTACTAGCTCCATAATTTCGTCAGAGACTAGAAAGTCATACACCACCACATCAGCTTGTTGCATTAGTTGCAGTGCTTTCAGTGTTAATAGCTCTGGATCTCCTGGACCTGCGCCAATTACGTATACTTCACCTTCAGGATCCAGTTTGCTATCGAGTAATTGTTCAAGCTGTACGCTTGCGGCAGCTGTATCACCCGTTTGTACTTTGCTGACGACAGATGAATCAAATACGCCTTCCCAAAATTGGCGACGATCAGCAAAACTCGTAAAGCGCTGTTTTACTTTGTCGCGAAAGCTGCCAACTAAACTTGCAAGCGGGCCGATGTGTTGTGGAATAAGCGTTTCTAACTTCTCGCGTAAGCGCCGTGCTAATACCGGCGCTGTTCCAGCACTTGAAATTGCAATAGTGATCGGGTCACGATCAACAATTGAAGGAAAAATAAAGGTGCATTTAGGTTGGTCATCCACTACGTTAACGAATACATTTCGTGCATTTGCGAGTTCAAATACGCTGTTATTTACGCCGTCATTGTCAGTTGCGGCAATGACCAGCATTTTGCCATCAAGGTGTGATTCATCAAAAAAAGCATCAATTAGAGTGACATCATTATTTTGTGCATGCTCTTTTAATTCATCACAAAACCAAGGTGCTACTAAAGTGACATCAGCGCGAGCTTTCAAAAATGCACGGCACTTACGTAACGCAACCTCTCCACCGCCAACAACCAATACTGGTTTATTGTCGAGCTTGGTAAAGATAGGTAAATATTGCATGTGTAGACCCTTGGAAAAAATTACAGCAAAGATGCTTTTCAGGAACTCAGAATATAGTGGCGTAAGCTAAGTAAAAAATAATTAAAACCCAGTTAATATAACTAAAAGTTATATAGGGTTGTTCGATTTGGCTTAAGCCTTAGTTAACAGGGGATTGCGCCGAGTTGCAAGGGCAATAGTGAGTGTATATCTAGCTTATAGTGTTTGGTTATTAGCTATAGCGAGAATAGTTAAATTTGGTACTATTGCTAATACATGAACTTACTTGGTGGATTTATGACAACGCAACTAACTGATGCGGCATTGGCCGTGCAATTAATGGATTTAACCAGTTTAAATAGTAATGATAGCGCGGCAACAATAGAGGCCTTGGTGGCTAGTATTAAGCCCAACCTAGGTATTCCGGCTGCAGTGTGTGTTTATAGTGAGTTTGTTGATGACGCCAAGCTTGCTTTAGCTGAGCGCGAGCTTAGTTATGTAAAAGTCGCCACAGTAACTAACTTTCCCTCAGGCAACAGTGAGCTAAGTGAAGTAATTAATGAAACATTAATCGCAATAGAGCGTGGCGCAGATGAAATTGATTTGGTGTTACCGTATCAAGCCTTAATCGCGGGGGACGAAGCCACAGCGCTAGAATATGTGCGTGCCAGTAAAGAGTGCTGTCCTGAACACGTACAATTAAAAGTAATTATAGAATCCGGCGCACTAAAAACAGCGCAGTTGATAACACTGGCGACAGAAATAGCAATTGCCGGTGGTGCTGACTTTGTTAAAACCAGCACCGGCAAAGTAGCTACAAATGCCACTCTTGAAGCAACCGATGTGATGTTAAGTACGATTAAAAAGTCGTCGCGTGTAGTCGGTTTTAAAGCTGCAGGTGGCGTGAAAACGGTTATGGATGCAAGTAATTACTTACAGCTAGCGACTGATATTATGGGAGAAAGTTATTTGAATCCGTCAACATTTAGATTTGGTGCATCAAGCCTGTTAGCTGATGTATATGCGGTACTTAATGACGCGTCATAGTGAGCAAGAAAAATTACAACTTGAGCATGATGCAGGCAAGTTGTTCTTGCGTTGCTATGAACATCGCTTTGGTATTCCAATGCGCCATATTTGGCATAATCAGCCGAGTAAACCAGATATCAGTTGCTATCGTAATGAACAGAAGCTTGATATTGAAATAGCACATTTATATGCCAGCGAAACCGAAGCCATGGCAGTACTCGGCAGGCCTTTATCTATAAGCATGCAACGAGATCTTGCTGATATGGCAATGCAACCAAGTGAGCAGCGGCTGCACTGTGCACTGCAGCGGTTATTAGAACAAAAAGGAAAAAAGCACTATCAATCAGAGCAAACTTGGCTGCTTATTCGTAACGCCAGCACCATTTGGCATAAAGCGGATTTTGACGCTGAGTTACAGAATATAACGATACCGCTTACCCATCCTTTTCAACAAATTTGGTTGCTTTGTGATTTTTATCAGGGCGAGCTGTTACAGCTGTTCTAAGTATATAGATGGTATAGCAGCCAGAATAAACTGGCTGCTAAATAACCTGATCTTTGGTTAGTTAATTTTAAACATACTACCTAAGCTCTCAAGCCCTGACTTATTGGTTTTGGCAATACATTGACTTTCATCGAGTGACTTTTTGGTTGCTTCGTCTGCAAGTCCCGACACTTTTAATTGTTTCTCTTGTTGGTATTCGCGCAGTGCGATAACTGTTTGGCGATCGTACTTAACATCTTCAGTTTCAAATTCTTCATAATCGGGTTGGTTTTTTAAATAACCTAAACAGACTAGATTCATGCGAGACATGGCTAAATCCATCTTTTCATAATGCGGCATTCTATGCGTAGGAACATCGACTTTTGCTACTGGAGCAACGGCTTTTGACTTGGCTGCCGTGGTAGTAAGTGGTGGTGGTGCTGTGTATCCTGATGCTAAGGTATTATTGCTGTTATAGCGATAGTAAGTGGCTGGGACTTTAGTTTGTAAAAACTCAACGGCTTTGATTATCACTTCGCGGAGCGCTTTTTCTTTAGGGGTGTTTGACCAGCCACTTAAATTACCACCGACTAATGCACCGCCAAAATTAGTTGCCGCACTGGTAAAATCAAAATCTTTGCTACCTCCTTCGACGCTGGTGGCTGCTAAAATACGTGAGGTGCGAGTATCGATAAGGCGTAAATCAATCGCCATATGCGAGCCTGAAAAACCTGCCGATACTGAGCTAAACACATCACCTATAAAACCGCCAGTACCAACACTGGCACCTGAGCTGTCGTCATCAAATTCAGTTACTGCTGCTACCACAACTATTTCGGCTCCTTCAATTTCACCGTAAGCTGCCCCTGATGCTGCGCTAACACGACCTGAAGCCGCTAGATCTTGCTCAGATAACACTGCATCTAACGCTTGGCGTTCAAGTACGATAAAGCGATTGGTGCCTACCAAAGCTGTGGTGAGTTGGTCGGCCATGCCTTCACCTATTTCTTTTCGCCACCAATGAGAGTCATTCGATTTATCGGTAAAGCGTGCCACGGCAATACGCGCTTTTGGACCATTATATTGTTGTTGGGCGACTTCATTAATGTTTGGTGAATCTTGGTTTGAAGTGACCTTGGTCGAGGTACTTTGGCAAGCGCTAAGACTGCTAGCAACGAGGGTTGCCAACAGTACTTTTTTAGTTGTTGTGAGCATATGATTTTCCTTAATTAATGTGCCAAATAGAAACAGTGAAGGTTTTTATTCTACAAATTGTTTTAAAGTTAATTTAAAGAAATCATAAGGTTAAAAATAGTACTGAGGCGAACACTTTGGTCACACAGACGAAGTTTTTGTATTCAGGTTGGTATTTTCCCTAAACTGCTTGGGCGAAACGTTATGCTTTGCCTTAAAGCAGCGAGCAAAGTAACTTTGTGAGCTAAAGCCGACTTTTTCAGCAATTAAACCTATGCTCAGATCGCTGTCGCTAAGTAACTTTTCAGCATACTCTAAACGAGTATTACGAATATAATCACTGGGAGTTAAATTGTAGAGTGCTTTCATTTTCAGTTGTAAGGCACGTGGGCTTAAATATAATCCTGCAGCGAATTCTTCAATACTAAACGCTTCGTTGTGATAGTTATCACGGATGATGTTTTTCAGGCGCTCGGTAAATTGGTAATCTTTACTTTGTGTAAGCTGCTGATCGAGTACCAGCGGCGGAGCATGAGCCGCAAGCTGCTTTGCTAAGTGCCGATTAAGGACTGCACGAATACTCAGTAACCCTTGTACTCTACTGAGCAGTAATTGCGGCTCAAATGGTTTACTTAAAAAATCATCTGCTAGTAAATCAAGGCCTTTTAGTCTGCTTTGTGTATCGGCTTTTGCTGACAATAATAACACTGGTATATGGCTGGTAATGTTATTTGTGCGTAGCGCATTAAGTAATTGATAACCGTCCATGCAAGGCATCATCACATCGCTGATCACTAGATCTGGCATTTCTGTTTGGCAGATGGCTAAGCCTTGTTCGCCGTTAATAGCACTTAAGCAGTGGTACTCAGTAGCAAACAAAGTCAGCAGTAGTTCGCGCATTTCGTCGTTATCTTCAACAATCAGTAGCTTTTGCGAATTGCTGAGGCGGGTTGCTTCATTTACTGGTGCTGCTAGCGAAGTTGCGCCATGCTCTGCTTCAGTCAAAGGCAGAGATACAGTAAAACAACTGCCTTTACCTACTTCACTTGTTAGTGAAATCTGCCCGCCGTATTGCTCTAGCAATTGTTTAACTAAAGCAAGGCCAATTCCACTGCCGTTTTGATTTTGTGCTGCAACACGCGTAAAGCGTTCAAAAATAATGCCTTGTTGGTGTTTTTCGATGCCAATACCGGTGTCAACAATCGCGATATGAGCCATGTTATTATGCACTGATAAGCTAATCTCAACTTGACCGCCTGAGTGGGTATATTTGAGGGCATTACTAACTAAGTTGGTAATAATTGACGTTGCATGTTCTGGCTCAAGGGCTATGCAGCAAGAGCCTTGGCTGAGATCTGTCATTGTTACGTGAATACCTTTTTGTTCAAACAGCACCGTGAAGTCAGCAACCAGCTGCTTTATAAATGGTGCTAAAGGATAGGGCGAAACGTAATGTATAGCGCAGCTGGGGCGTTGGCTTAGCTGTAATAGTTGATTTATTAAGGTCAGCAAACGTAGGCTATTGCGTTTGATCATCGATAATTGTTTTTGGCTAGCTTGATCTTTATGGTTTAGCTGCAAGCTTTCAAGTGGCGCGAGTATTAAACTCAGAGGCGTTTTTAATTCATGGCTAATATTATCTAAAAATTGACTTTTTAAGCGATTCAGTTCACGGGCTTGATTACTTGTTTGTTCGGCCAGCTTAGCGCGGTATAGCGAGGCCGCAACAAGCCAAATAATAACCCCAGTGAGAAGAACATAACCGGCATAGGCAAGGCGACTTTGCCACCACGGCGGCACCACCGTGAAATCGAGCATAGCTTTAGCATTACTCCACTGGCCATACTGATCTTTTACTTTTAGTTGCAGCTGATAGTCGCCTGCGGGCAGTTGCGGGTAGTTTATTTGTCGTTGTTGTGCGTTGGTATATAGAAATTGCTTATCAAAACCAGCGAGTTTGTATGCATATTGATATTGTTGAGGTGCCGACGGGCTATTTAATGCTGAGAACTTAAAGCCGATCACGCCGACACCTTTGTTAAAGGAGAGTGTTTGTATATAGCTAATTAATTTCGCAGCTTGAGTCTCGTGCTTAGTGTATGGGGCAGTGGCTATCGCTTGATTGTTAATTAGTAATTCGGTTAACACAGGCTCTGGAGTTGTAGCTGCCAGCTTTAGCTTAAGCGGATCAAATTGATTAAAGCCGTTGATCCCGCCAAAAAATAGTTCACCGTTCTGCGCTTGATAAGCCGCGCCGAGAATAAATGAATTATGTTGCACGCCATCACGGGGTAAAAAATGCTGCATATTTTCAGAGCTGGGCTGATAACGTGTTAAACCTTGGTTGCTTGCCAGCCACAGGTAACCTTTGGCATCCTGTTTAATGGCAAAAATATTATCGTTTAGCAGGCCATCATGCTCGGTGATTCGGGTTATCTCTGCCGTTGTTTTATTCAGTTTATTTAAGCCTCCAAAAGTACCCACCCACAGTGTATTGTCATCTTGCAGATGAAGGGCGGTAACCATGTTATGACTTAAGCTATTTGGGTTTGTTTGATCGGCTTGATAATGGCTAAATTCATTGTTGTTGAGGGTGAGTTTATTTAAGCCAACTCGAGTACCAGCCCAAATTGCATTAGCAACGTTATCGTAAACGAGGCTAAATACGGTGTTGTTCGATATACTATTGTGTTGTTCCGAGTGCTTAAAATGCTCAATGGTCAAGTTATCTGGGTTAAACAGACTTAAACCTTGATTGCTTCCCAACCATAAGTTGCCGTTCCGATCACTGGTGATCGCATAAATGTTATTGCTGCTGAGCTGATGGCTTTGCACTGTGAATGATGTAAAGTCATCGCTTTCGCGGTTATAACGCAATAAACCGCCACCATAGGTGCCAATCCAAATACGCTGTTGGCTATCTTCATGAAGGCTGAATATATTGTTGTTGGTAAGGTTGCTGGTATCGACGTGATAGCGCACAAAGCCGTCTTTTGTTTGTCTATTTAACCCGTTGCGGGTACCGACCCATAATTGCCCTTGCGAATCTTTAAGTAAGGCCCGGATAAAATCATGGCTAATACTGTTAGGGTCATCGCTGTGTTGTTGATGATTAAATTGATTTTGGCGCATATCGTAGCGTTGTAACCCATAACCATCAGTGCCTATCCACAGAATACCTTGCTGGTCTTGATACAAAGACAGTAAGTAATCATTAACAAGCCCATGACGTTGCTGTGGAAGGTGTTTAAATTGGCTAAAGCTTGTCAGAGTTGTTTGATAGTTGGGATTATAATATAAGCCTTGGCCGTAGCTGCTAAGCCAAAGATGCTCGTTATTATCGATTAAAATATCGCTTATCCATATACCATCTAGTTGTTTTATATCATTAAACTGTTCACTTTCTAAATCAAAGACACTAAGCCCTGTTTTACTGGCAATCAGTAGCTGCCCTTGTGGCGTGAGTTTTAGGCGCCATAGTTGCTTTTTACTTGCTGAAAAGTGGCTAAATTTAGCTGTCTTTGTATCAAATTTTATTAATCCTTCATTACTGGCCAGCCATAAATTTTGCTTAGCATCAATCACCATATCCTGAAAAATAATACTACCTTGGGTGTTTGGCGAGTAGGTAAAGTAGGCAGTTTCATGCTCGGCTACATTTAGGCGAGTTAAGTTACCATCTTCATGGCCTAACCATAAATTATTGTGTTGATCAGTAAGCATTGACCAAATGCGGTTATCTTTAATCGCTAATGGACTGCTACGGTTAAAATGAGTGAATGTACCGGTGTCTGTATTTAGGGCGTTTAGCCCTTGTGTAGCTGTAGAAAACCACAGCAGATTATTGTCAGTGGTAACACAGTCGGTGATCCAATTACTCGATAGACTTGGCTGGGTTGGATGAGACTTAAAGCGTTTAAATTCATAACCATCAAAACGGTTGAGCCCACCTTGGGTGGCGAACCAATGAAAACCACGGCGATCAGTTATGCTGCAAGTGACAGAGTTTTGCGTTAAACCCTGTTCATTAGAGAAGGAGTCTAAATGTAAAGACAGTGCCAGCGCGCCGTTATGAAATAGCCATAAAAAACCAATAATGGCCGTATAGATAGTTGTTTTTATTGTTAGCACGTGCTTCCTCGTGCGTAGTAATATCCCTTGAATTGAAACAATCATAAACTGCTTTTTAATCAATGTTAAGATGGATTTTTCAATCTAGTGATGAGATTTTGACTTATGGGCATCTTTTACACTTGTGTTAATGAATTGCGTAAGTATAATAGGCATCCACTTTGCAGGGGCGTAGTTCCAATTGGTAGAACAGCGGTCTCCAAAACCGATGGTTGGGAGTTCGAGTCTCTCCGCCCCTGCCATTTTATCCTGTTTGTGGGTAAAGTCTGAGGTTAAAAATCGGTTTAAATAAGTCTGTTTTTAAGTTTGGATTTTAATGGATTAACCCTGCCATAGTGTAGGGTTGTTGTGTCTGTAGTTAAGGTAATAATATTATGAGCACGAATGTAGAAACTCCATCAAGTGCGATGGATTCAGTAAAGTGGCTTGTGGCAATTGCGCTACTTGCAGGCGCAGTAGTTGGTAATTATATGTACGCAGATCAGTCTGTGTTATTACGTGCTATTAGTGTTGTTGTTGCTGTTGCCGCTGGTTTGGGGATTGCATCACAAACTGAAAAAGGGCGTACCTTCCTTGCTTTTGCAAAAGAAGCACGCATCGAAGTACGTAAAGTAGTGTGGCCTACGCGCCAAGAAACTACCCATACGACATTTATTGTAATGGTTGCAACTGCGATTATGGCACTTATCCTTTGGGGATTAGATGGCATTTTATTCCGCGCAGTAGGCTTTTTAACTGGATTGGAGATCTGATCCCATGTCGGATGAGAACAACGAAAAGAAACTACGTTGGTACGTAGTACAGGCTTTCTCAGGTTATGAGAAGCGTGTTGCACAAACTATTCTTGAGCATATCAAGATCGAAGGTTTGGAAGATAGCTTTGGTGAAGTATTAGTACCTACTGAAGAAGTGGTTGAGATGCGCGCTGGTCAAAAGCGTAAATCTGAGCGCAAATTCTTCCCAGGTTATGTACTTATCCAAATGGATATGAACGATAAAAGCTGGCATTTAGTAAATAGCACCGCGCGTGTTATGGGCTTTATCGGTGGTACGTCTGATCGTCCAGCACCAATTAGCGCTAAAGAAGCTGATCGCATTCTTAACCGCTTACAAGAAAACGCTGAAGCGCCTAAGCCTGCAACGTTATTTGAACCAGGTGAAGTGGTACGTGTTGTTGACGGCCCATTTGCTGATTTCAGTGGTGTGGTTGAAGCTGTTGACTATGAAAAGAGCCGCGTAAAAGTATCGGTACTTATCTTTGGTCGTTCTACTCCTGTTGAACTTGAATTTGGTCAAGTTGAGCAAGATAGATAAACAAATTAACTGATTTATACCAAAAAATATATTGTTTGGTATAAAGCTTGAAAAAGGCCGCTGATTAACTTATAATCAGCGGCCTTTTTGTATTCAAAGTAAGCATTTCTTGGTTTGTATACAGAAAAGTGAGAAACCAATTTTTAAACTGGGAAGCCGCTAGAGTACGCGTCCTCGCGCGCACAAGGCTAAGACCCACCTAATGAGGTATTTATAATGGCTAAGAAAGTTGAAGCTCTAATCAAGCTACAAGTTGCTGCTGGTATGGCTAACCCTAGTCCTCCAGTAGGTCCAGCACTAGGTCAACACGGTGTAAACATCATGGAATTCTGTAAAGCGTTCAACGCACGTACAGAATCTATCGAAAAAGGCGCTCCAGTTCCTGTAGTGATCTCTGTTTACGGCGACCGTTCATTTACGTTCGACATGAAAACGCCACCGGCTGCTTACTTACTTAAGAAAGCTGCAGGTATCAAATCTGGTTCAGGCCGTCCTAACACTGAAAAAGTAGGCACAGTAACTCGTGCTCAACTTGAAGAAATCGTTGAGACAAAGAAACCTGACCTTACAGCTTCTGATTTAGAAGCTGCGGTTCGCACTATCGCAGGTTCTGCGCGTGCGATGGGCTTGAACGTAGAGGACTAAGATAATGGCTAAATTAACTAAACGTATGCGTACTATCCGCGAAAAAGTGGAAGCGACTAAAGATTACGAAATCACCGAAGCAGTTGCTCTTTTAAAAGAGTTAGCGACAGCTAAATTCGTAGAAAGTGTTGACGTTGCTGTTAACCTTGGTATCGATGCTCGTAAATCTGACCAAAACGTTCGTGGTGCAACTGTACTACCTAACGGTACTGGTCGTGACGTTCGCGTTGCAGTGTTCACACAAGGCGCTAACGCAGAAGCTGCGAAAGAAGCTGGTGCTGAACTAGTAGGTATGGAAGATCTTGCTGAGCTAGTTAAGAAAGGCGAGATGAACTTTGACGTTGTTGTTGCATCACCAGACGCTATGCGTGTTGTTGGTCAACTAGGTCAAATCTTAGGCCCACGTGGTCTAATGCCAAACCCTAAAACTGGTACTGTAACACCTAACGTTGCAGAAGCAGTTAAAAATGCTAAAGCTGGTCAAGTGCGTTACCGCAATGACAAAAATGGTATCATCCATACTACTATTGGTAAGGTTGATTTCACAGTTGAGCAACTTCAACAAAACCTTGAGTCGCTAATTGTTGCGCTTAAGAAGGCTAAGCCTTCACAAGCAAAAGGTGTTTACGTTAAGAAAGTAACCATCTCTACAACAATGGGCGCAGGTGTTTCTGTTGACCAAAGCACTTTAACAACAACTGTTGTTTAATTGAGTGTTTACATGGCGTGAAATTTATACTATAATTTTGCGCCATTTTGTTGAGAAATTTTGTTTTCTCAACAAGTAAAGAATTCGGGTTGAAGTCCATAATTTCGGTGCGCCTTCGGGCAAAACGATAAATTGGGCTTCCGTCCAAGACCGTAGGTGGCTTCGGCCTTAATATTCACCTACGTAGACGGTGTGAATCCCCAGATAGATTTTTCCTAATCTTCTGGCTCTCGCCGTAAAAAGCATCTCTATCTTGTTTGGTAGGGAAGAGTAGAACAGGGAAGCCGATGTACGGTAACCCATTAAACCAGGAGTAACACCCATGGCTTTAAATCTTCAAGGCAAAAAAGCAATTGTTGCTGAAGTCAACGAAGCAGCCAATGGTGCTCTATCTGCAGTTGTTGCAGATTCTCGTGGTGTAACAGTTGGCGCAATCACTGCCCTTCGTAAAGAAGCTCGTGCAAATGGTGTTTGGATGAAAGTTGTCCGTAACACTTTAGCAAAACGTGCTCTTGAAGGAACACAGTTTGAGTGCCTTTCTGATTCATTTGTTGGTCCAAGCTTAATCGCTTTCTCATCAGAGCACCCAGGTGCTGCTGCGCGTATCTTTTCTGCTTTTGCAAAGAAGAACGAGAAATTTGAGCTTAAAACGGCCGCTTTTGAAGGAAATGTTGTTGATGCAGCAATGCTTGCTACATTACCTACATACGACGAAGCTGTTGCACGCTTAATGAGCGCTATGAAAGAAGCGTCTGCTGGCAAATTGTGTAAAACAATTGAAGCAGTACGTGTACAGAAAGAAGAGCAAGCTGCTTAATTTTAAGCTGTTTAATCAATCTTTCGGTGTAAAATTTTTTTGGACCTAGAGTCCGTTAATTATTAGGAAATTTGTAATGTCTGTAACTAAAGACCAAATCCTTGACGCAATTGCTGAAATGTCAGTAATGGACGTTGTTGCTCTTGTTGAAGCAATGGAAGAAAAATTCGGCGTAACTGCTGCAGCTGCTATGGTAGCAGGTCCTGCTGCTGAAGCTGCTGAAGAGAAAACAGAATTTGACGTAATCCTTACTGGCGCTGGCGCTAATAAAGTTGCGGCAATCAAAGCTGTTCGTAGCGCAACTGGCCTAGGCCTTAAAGAAGCGAAAGCTCTTGTTGAAGCTGCTCCTACACCTGTTAAAGAAGGTGTATCTAAAGAAGAAGCTGAAGCTCTTGCTAAAGACCTTACTGAAGCTGGTGCTGAAGTTGAGGTTAAGTAATTTAGCTTTTGCTAAGTTCGCTGTCTGAGAAATCAGGCAAGGGCTGGTGATTATTTAATCACCGGCCTTTTTGCGCTATAGAGCGATGTATTCCTATAGCTCAAATAAAATCTAATTTTCTCTTTACTTTCAACGCTTTATAGTTTGCTAGTGTTAAAGTGGGAGCTAATTGGAACAACAATTAAATGTTGTACAATCTTGGCTTAGATGCCAGTTAAGTCTGTTCTTACAAGAACAGGTCGGGTCAAAGATCAGCAAGCTGAGGAACCCCATGGCTTACTCTTATTCTGAAAAGAAACGTATCCGTAAGGATTTTGGTAAACGTCCACAAGTTTTGGATATACCTTTCTTACTGTCAACGCAGTTAGAATCGTTTAAAAAATTCTTAGTGCCGGACGCTGATGGCGATCATGGTTTGGAAGCTGCCTTCCGTTCTGTGTTCCCAATCAAAAGCTACTCGGGAAATTCTGAGCTTCAATACGTAAGTTATCGTATTGGTGAGCCAGTTTTCGATGTAAAAGAATGTCAAATTCGCGGTGTGACTTATTCTGCTCCACTTCGCGTAAAACTACGCCTTGTGGTGATGGATAAAGAAGCGCCAGGCACAGTTAAAGACATTAAAGAGCAAGAAGTTTACATGGGCGAAATTCCGCTCATGACCGATACCGGTACTTTTGTAATCAATGGTACAGAGCGTGTTATCGTTTCTCAGCTACACCGTAGCCCTGGTGTATTCTTTGATAACGACCGCGGTAAAACTCACTCATCAGGTAAAGTGCTTTATAACGCACGTGTTATCCCATACCGTGGTTCATGGTTAGATTTTGAGTTTGATGCAAAAGATAACTTATATGTACGTATTGACCGTCGTCGTAAATTACCGGCGTCAATCATGTTGCGTGCACTTGAGTACACGACAGAAGAGATCTTAAACATCTTCTTCGAAACCACTGCGTTTGAAGTAACTGACGGTAAAGTTCTTATGGAACTTGTGCCATCACGTTTACGTGGTGAAACCGCTGCCTTTGATATAAAAAGTGAAGACGGTGAAGTGTTCGTTGAGTCTGGCCGTCGTGTAACAGCGCGTCATATCAAGAGCATTGAGAAAAAAGGCATTAGCCATTTAGAAGTACCCCATGAGTATATCATTGGCCGTGTAATTGCTAGAAACTACGTTGATGAGTCAACGGGTGAAGTGATTGCAAACGCGAATGATGAATTAACTTTAGAGTTAATGGCTGAATTGGTTAAAGCAGGTCACACTAAAATTGATACTCTATATATCAATGAAGTGGACAGCGGTGCATATATTTCTGATACGTTACGTATTGATTCAAGCACTAACCGCTTAGAAGCACTAGTAGAAATTTATCGCATGATGCGCCCAGGCGAGCCACCGACGAAAGACGCGGCTGAAGCCTTATTTGAGAACTTGTTCTTCTCTGAAGAACGTTATGACTTATCTACTGTAGGTCGTATGAAGTTCAATAGCCGTGTTGGTTATGACACTGACACAGGCCCAGGCACATTAAGCAAAGAAGACATCGTGTCTGTTATGAAAGTATTAATTTCTATTCGTAACGGTCAAGGCGATGTTGATGATATCGACCACTTAGGCAACCGTCGTATTCGTAGTGTTGGCGAAATGGCTGAGAATCAGTTCCGTGTAGGTTTAGTACGTGTAGAGCGTGCGGTACGTGAGCGTTTAAGCTTAGGTGACCTAGATGCGATCATGCCACAAGATCTTATTAACGCTAAGCCTATTTCGGCAGCAGTTAAAGAGTTCTTTGGTTCGTCTCAGTTATCACAGTTTATGGACCAAAATAACCCGCTATCAGAAGTGACGCACAAACGTCGTATTTCTGCATTAGGGCCGGGCGGTCTTACACGTGAACGCGCTGGCTTTGAAGTACGTGACGTTCACGTAACTCACTATGGTCGCGTATGTCCAATCGAGACTCCTGAGGGTCCAAACATCGGTCTAATTAACTCATTGTCTACGTACGCACGTACCAATGACTATGGTTTCTTAGAAACACCTTACCGCAAAGTGGTAGACGGTGTAGTAACTGATGAAGTTGATTACTTATCAGCCATTGAAGAAGGTCAGTTTGTTATCGCACAGGCGAACTCAAACTTAACTGAAACCAATGAGTTTGTTGATGAATTAATCCCATGTCGTCACAAAGGTGAATCTACCTTTATGGGTCGCATGGACCAGCAATATATGGATGTATCACCACAACAGGTGATCTCTGTAGCGGCAGCACTTATCCCGTTCCTAGAACACGATGATGCTAACCGTGCATTGATGGGTTCAAACATGCAACGTCAAGCAGTACCAACATTGAAAGCGGACAAACCGTTAGTAGGTACTGGTATTGAGTTAACACTAGCGAAAGATTCTGGTGTAACGATTGTTGCTAAACGTGGTGGTGAAGTAATGTATGCTGACGCAAGTCGCATCGTTGTTAATGTACATGAAGAAGAACGCATCCCTGGTGAAGCGGGCATCGACATCTACAACTTAACCAAATACACACGTTCTAACCAAAACACATGTATTAACCAAAAACCAACTTGTATGGTTGGCGAACCGGTTACTCGTGGTGACGTGTTAGCAGATGGTCCTTCGACTGACTTAGGTGACTTAGCCCTTGGTCAAAACTTGCGCGTGGCATTCATGCCATGGAACGGTTATAACTTCGAGGATTCAATCTTACTATCAGAGCGCGTAGTTGAAGAAGATCGTCTAACGACTATCCATATTCAAGAACTACAGTGTGTTGCCCGTGATACTAAGTTAGGTCCTGAAGAGATCACTGCAGATATCCCGAATGTGGGTGAATCTGCACTAGGCAAGCTTGATGAATCAGGTGTTGTATATATCGGTGCTGAAGTTAAAGGCGGCGATATCCTAGTAGGTAAAGTGACTCCGAAAGGCGAAACGCAATTAACTCCTGAAGAGAAGCTACTACGAGCTATCTTTGGTGAGAAAGCGTCTGACGTTAAAGACAGCTCATTACGTGTACCAAACTCTGTAACAGGTACTGTAATTGACGTGCAAGTCTTCACCCGTGATGGTGTTGAAAAAGACAAGCGCGCGCTAGAAGTTGAAGAAATGCAACTTCGTGACGCGAAAAAAGACTTTAACGAAGAATTCCGTATTCTTGAAGCAGGCGTGTTAGATCGTGCTCGTAAGTTACTTATCGCAGCCGGTCAAGATGAAGATAGATTAGCGTCATTGAATGCTGAGAAGCTACTAACTCAAAGTCTTGCTGAAGAAGATAAGCAAGCTGAACTTGAGCAACTAGCAGCCCAGTACGATGAGCTAAAAGCTGAATACGATAAAAAGTTTGAAAACAAACGTCGTAAAATTACCCAAGGTGATGACTTAGCACCAGGCGTACTTAAGATTGTTAAAGTATACCTAGCTGTTAAACGTCGTATCCAACCAGGTGATAAAATGGCGGGTCGTCACGGTAACAAAGGTGTTATCTCGACTATCGTACCAGTAGAAGATATGCCATACGATGATAAAGGTCGTACTGTTGATATCGTACTTAACCCGCTGGGTGTACCATCACGTATGAACATCGGTCAGATCCTTGAAACACATATGGGTCTAGCTGCTCGTGGTATTGGTGAGCGTATTGAAGAAATGATGAAAGAACAACGTGAGCTTCATGAGCTACGTGACTTCATCAAGCAAGCATACGAAATTGGTGAATCTCGCCAGTTCGTAGACATTGCTAGCTTCACAGATGACGAAATTCGTCGTTTGGCTGAAAACTTAAAAGGTGGTTTACCAATCGCTACTCCTGCATTTGATGGCGCGAAAGAAAGCGAAATCAAAGACATGCTTGAGCTAGCTGGCTACCCTCGTAGTGGTCAGGTTACACTTTATGATGGCCGTACTGGCGATCAGTTTGAACGTCAAGTAACTGTTGGTTACATGTACATGCTGAAACTTAATCACTTAGTTGATGACAAAATGCATGCGCGTTCTACTGGTTCTTATAGCCTTGTTACTCAGCAGCCGCTGGGTGGTAAAGCACAGTTCGGTGGCCAGCGTTTCGGTGAGATGGAAGTATGGGCACTAGAAGCATACGGTGCCGCTTACACTCTACAAGAAATGTTAACAGTGAAATCGGATGACGTGAACGGTCGTACTAAGATGTATAAAAACATCGTTGATGGTAACCATAAAATGGAACCAGGTATGCCAGAATCGTTCAACGTATTGTTGAAAGAAATCCGCTCACTGGGTATCAACATCGAGTTGGAAGAAAATTAAGCCAATTAGATGCTGCAGCTAGCCTGCAGCATCTGTTACGGCCGAATAGAATGTAGGGACGAAATCATCCGTCCTCAAGATTAACTCCGACAGGAGAGCTAAGGTGAAAGACTTACTTAAGTTTCTGAAGCAACAAAATAAGACCGAAGAATTCGATGCAATTCGCATTGGTCTTGCTTCACCAGACATGGTTCGTTCATGGTCATACGGTGAAGTAAAGAAACCTGAGACTATTAACTACCGTACTTTCAAGCCTGAGCGCGATGGCTTATTCTGTGCCCGTATTTTCGGTCCAGTGAAAGATTATGAATGCTTATGTGGTAAATATAAGCGTCTTAAACACCGTGGTGTGATCTGTGAAAAGTGTGGCGTTGAAGTAACACTCACTAAAGTGCGTCGCGATCGTATGGGTCACATCGACCTTGCGAGCCCAGTTGCACATATATGGTTTTTAAAATCATTACCGTCACGTATCGGCTTAATGCTTGATATGACTCTTCGTGATATTGAACGTGTTCTTTACTTCGAATCATTCGTAGTAACTGAGCCTGGCATGACGACGCTTGAGCGTAGTCAGCTATTAGGTGAAGAAGAATACCTAGATGCACTAGAAGAGCACGGTGATGAGTTTGAAGCGAAGATGGGTGCTGAAGCAGTATTAGACTTGCTTCGTGAACTCGATCTTGCGCAATTAATTGCTGAAATGCGTGAAGAGTTACCAACAATTAACTCTGAAACTAAGCGTAAGAAGATCACTAAACGTCTTAAATTAATGGAATCGTTCCACCAGTCAGGTAATAACCCTGAGTGGATGATCATGACAGTACTTCCAGTATTGCCACCTGATCTACGTCCATTAGTACCACTTGATGGTGGCCGTTTTGCGACTTCTGATCTAAATGACCTTTACCGTCGTGTTATTAACCGTAATAACCGTCTTAAACGTCTACTAGATTTAGCTGCACCGGATATTATCGTACGCAACGAAAAACGTATGTTACAAGAAGCGGTTGATGCGCTACTTGATAACGGTCGTCGTGGTCGTGCAATTACAGGTTCTAACAAGCGTCCGCTTAAATCTCTTGCTGATATGATCAAGGGTAAGCAAGGTCGTTTCCGTCAGAACTTACTTGGTAAGCGTGTAGATTATTCAGGCCGTTCTGTAATCACAGTTGGTCCTACACTTAAGCTTCACCAATGTGGTCTTCCTAAGAAGATGGCACTTGAGCTATTCAAACCATTTATCTATGGCAAACTAGAGCGTCGCGGCATGGCTACGACAATCAAAGCTGCTAAGAAAATGGTAGAGCGTGAAGTTCCGGAAGTATGGGATGTATTAGACGAAGTAATTCGTGAACATCCAGTATTACTTAACCGTGCACCAACACTTCACCGTTTGGGTATCCAAGCGTTTGAACCTGTGCTTATCGAAGGTAAAGCAATCCATTTGCATCCATTAGTATGTGCGGCCTACAACGCCGACTTCGATGGTGACCAAATGGCGGTACACGTACCGCTAACGATTGAAGCGCAGCTTGAAGCTCGTGCATTGATGATGTCAACAAACAACATCCTATCTCCTGCGAATGGTGAGCCAATCATCGTTCCATCACAGGACGTTGTATTGGGTCTATATTATATGACCCGTGACCGCATCAACGCGAAAGGCGAAGGCGCGATCTTAAAAGATCCAAAAGAAGCAGAAAAAGCATACCGCAGCGGTAATGCAGACCTTCACGCTCGCGTGAAAGTACGTATTAGCGAATCAGTTAAAAACGAAAATGGTGTAGTAGAAGACACTGTAACTGTTATCGATACAACTGTTGGTCGTGCAATTTTGTCTCTTATTTTACCAAAAGGCATGCCGTTTTCGTCAATCAATCAGGCCCTAGGTAAGAAACAAATTTCTGGCTTATTAAACGAGTGTTACCGTCGTCTTGGTCTTAAAGATACAGTTATCTTTGCTGACCAAGTTATGTATACCGGTTTCCACTACGCAATGAAGTCAGGTGTTTCAATCGGTATCGATGACTTAGTTATCCCACCGATCAAAGCATCAATTATCGAAGCAGCTGAAGCTGAAGTAACTGAAATCAACCAACAATTCCAATCAGGTCTTGTAACGGCTGGTGAAAAGTACAATAAAGTTATCGATATCTGGTCACGTGTAAATGAAAACTTATCACGTGAAATGATGGCCAACTTGTCAAAAGACACGGTTATCAATGCCCAAGGTGAAGAAGAAGAGCAACCGTCATTTAACTCAGTGTTTATGATGGCCGACTCTGGTGCTCGTGGTAGTGCCGCTCAGATCCGTCAGCTAGCAGGTATGCGTGGTCTAATGGCACGTCCAGATGGTTCAATCATCGAGACGCCAATCACCGCTAACTTCCGTGAAGGTCTAAACGTACTTCAGTACTTCATCTCAACGCATGGTGCGCGTAAAGGTCTTGCCGATACAGCACTGAAAACAGCGAACTCGGGTTACCTAACGCGTCGTCTAGTAGACGTTGCACAAGATTTGGTAATCAACGAAGACGATTGTGGCACAGAAGATGGCTTAACAATGAAACCGCTTATTGAAGGTGGTGACGTTGTAGAAGCACTTCGCGAACGTGTACTTGGTCGTGTTGTTGCTGAAGATATTGTGATCCCTGGTACTAATACAGTACTAGTAGAGCGTAATATCATGCTTGACGAAAAACTGTGTGATCTTTTAGAAGAGCACTCAGTAGATGAAGTTCGCGTACGTTCAGTTATCACCTGTGATAACGACTTTGGTGTATGTGCTAAGTGTTACGGTCGTGACCTTGCACGTGGTCATATCATCAACGCGGGTGAATCAGTAGGTGTTATCGCGGCGCAATCAATCGGTGAGCCGGGTACACAGCTTACGATGCGTACTTTCCACATCGGTGGTGCAGCATCAAGAGCGTCTGCTGAAAACAATGTACAAGTTAAAACTAACGGTACATTGAAGCTTCATAACGCAAAATATGTATTAAACACTGACGGTAAGATTGTTATTACCTCTCGTTCTACTGAAATCACTATCATCGATAGCCATGGTCGTGAGAAAGAGCGTTATAAAGTACCTTACGGTGCGGTATTAACAGTACAAGACAATACGGAAGTTCAAGGTAACGACATCGTTGCTACTTGGGACCCGCATAGTCACCCAATCGTTCTTGAGCATAAGTCAAAAGTATCGTTCAGCGATATCGATGACTCAAACACTGAAGCACAGACAGATGAACTAACTGGTTTAACCCGTGTAGTTGTTAAAGATCTTGCTAAGATAAATGCGAAAGAGCCGAAGCTTATCATCGAAAGTGAAGAGCGCGGTCTGCAAGAAACTCGTCTTCCTTCATACACTACGATTGAAGTAACAGACGGTGTAACGGCAAACCCAGGTGACGTGTTAGCACGTATTCCGCAGGAAGGTTCGAAAACTCGTGATATCACGGGTGGTCTACCACGCGTAGCCGACTTATTTGAAGCGCGTAAACCGAAAGAGCCAGCTATCTTAGCTGAGATCACCGGTACGATTAGCTTCGGTAAAGAGACTAAAGGTAAGAAGCGTTTAGTTATTACTCCAGCTGAAGGCGATCATTACGAAGAAATGATCCCTAAGTGGCGTCAACTTAACGTGTTTGAGGGTGAGCAAGTGTCTAAAGGTGAAGTTATCGCCGATGGTCCTGAATCACCACATGACATCTTACGCCTACGTGGTGTGACTCATGTTGCTAACTATATCGTTAACGAAGTGCAAGAGGTTTACCGTTTGCAAGGCGTTAAGATCAATGACAAGCACATTGAAACAATTATCCGTCAAATGATCCGTAAGTGTACGATCCTTGACGGCGGCCATAGTGAATTCTTAGCCGGTGAGCAAATTGAAGTGGCACGCGTCAATATCGCAAACCGCGACTTAGAAGCTCAAGGCAAGTTACCTGCTAAATATGAAATCCAATTAATGGGTATCACTAAAGCATCACTAGCCACAGAATCTTTCATCTCGGCAGCCTCATTCCAGGAGACAACTCGTGTCCTAACTGAAGCCGCTGTAAATGGTAAGAGCGATGAACTTCGCGGTCTGAAAGAAAACGTAATTGTGGGTCGTTTGATCCCAGCCGGTACCGGTTTTGCGTATCATCAAGAACGTATGGCTCGTCGTAAGCAGAGCAAAGTTGTAGTTGAAGAGCAAACAGTAAGTGCAGAAGAGGCAACTCAAGCGCTAACTGATGCTTTAAACGCGGATTTATCTGGAAATCAATAAATCTAACTTAATCAATAGATTAGGTTTTTGCAAGGCAGTTATCTACTGCCTTGCTAACGGTTTAGGTTGACAGCTCAATCTTTGCTCATTAAAATTCCGCCACCCATTTACCTGCACGTTTGGTACGAGCTTGTAAATAAAGGGCGGATTTTTTTATTTTTTCAGTAGTAATTTTAATTTCAGGAGCTATTTAAATGGCAACTATTAACCAGCTAGTGCGTAAGCCACGTCGTAGCAAGGTTACGAAAAGTAACTCAGCTGCGCTTAAAGCGTGTCCGCAAAAGCGCGGTGTATGTACTCGCGTATATACAACTACACCTAAGAAACCAAACTCGGCGTTACGTAAAGTAGCTCGTGTACGTTTAACTAACGGTTTCGAAGTAACTTCATACATTGGTGGTGAAGGTCATAACCTTCAAGAGCATAGTGTAATCCTAATCCGTGGTGGTCGTGTTAAAGATTTACCAGGTGTGCGTTTTCACACTGTTCGTGGTGCACTTGACTGTGCAGGCGTTAGCGACCGTCGTCAAGCTCGTTCTAAATACGGTGCAAAACGCCCTAAAGGCTAATTGTATTCCGTTAGTAAGGCCAAGCACTAAATATTTTTAATTATTGTTTTGGGTGATTGACTCGAAAGAGCAAACCTGAATAAACCGGAGATACAAAATGCCTAGAAGACGCGTAATAGGTCAACGTAAAATTCTTCCAGATCCTAAGTTCGGATCGGAACTTCTTGCAAAATTCGTTAACATCGTAATGTTAGACGGCAAGAAATCTACTGCTGAAAAAATCGTTTACGGTGCGCTAGATGTGGCTGCTGAGAAATCAGGCAAATCGCACCTTGAAATCTTTGAAACTGCACTTGAAAACATCCGTCCACAGGTTGAGGTTAAATCTCGCCGTGTTGGTGGTTCAACGTATCAAGTACCAGTAGAAGTACGTCCAGTACGTCGCAACGCATTAGGTATGCGTTGGTTAGTAGACGCTGCACGTAAGCGTGGCGAGAAATCTATGGGCTTACGTTTAGCTCAAGAACTTGTTGACGCTTCTGACAACAAAGGCACTGCGGTTAAGAAACGTGAAGACGTTCACCGTATGGCTGAAGCGAATAAAGCATTCGCACATTACCGTTGGTAATCTGTCCTTAACCTTTAAGAGGATTTTATGGCACGTACAACTCCACTTGAGCGCTACCGCAATATCGGTATTGTTGCTCACGTAGATGCAGGCAAAACCACCACAACAGAACGTGTTCTGTTCTACACAGGTCTTTCTCATAAGATCGGTGAAGTACATGATGGCGCCGCAACTATGGACTGGATGGAGCAGGAACAAGAGCGTGGTATCACAATCACTTCTGCTGCAACAACGTGTTTCTGGAAAGGGATGGACGCGCAATTTGACGCTCATCGTATCAATATAATTGATACTCCAGGGCACGTGGATTTCACTATTGAAGTAGAACGTTCTTTACGTGTACTTGATGGTGCGGTAGTTGTGCTTTGTGCTTCATCTGGTGTACAGCCGCAAACTGAGACAGTTTGGCGTCAAGCGAACAAATACGAAGTTCCGAGAATGATCTTCGTAAATAAAATGGATCGCACGGGCGCTGACTTCTTAACGGTTGTTGGCCAGGTGAAATCTCGTCTTGGAGCAACGCCTGTTCCAATTCAGCTACCAGTAGGCGCTGAAGACGACTTTAAAGGTGTTATTGACCTCATAAAAATGAAAATGATTAACTGGAATGATGAAGACCAGGGAATGACTTTCACCTATGAGGCAATACCGGCAGAACTTCAAGATTTAGCTGAAGAATGGCGCTCGAACTTAGTTGAAAGCGCCGCTGAAGCATCTGAAGAACTAATGGATAAGTATTTGGAAGGTGAAGACCTGAGCGAAGCAGAAATTAAAAATGCTTTGCGTCAGCGTACATTGGCTAACGAAATCGTCCCAGTTACATGTGGTAGTGCATTTAAAAATAAAGGCGTTCAAGCTGTGCTTGATGGCGTTATTGAATATATGCCTGCACCAACACAAGTGAAACAAATTCAAGGTATCCTTGAAGATGGTACTGAGGAAGAACGTCCAGCTAATGACAACGCACCGTTTGCTGCACTTGCTTTTAAAATTGCAACAGACCCGTTCGTTGGTACTTTAACTTTCTTCCGTGTTTACTCTGGTACTGTTAAACAGGGTGACGCGGTATACAACCCAGTAAAATGTAAGCGTGAGCGTCTTGGCCGTATCGTTCAGATGCATTCAAACTCACGTGAAGAGATCAAAGAAGTCTACGCAGGTGATATTGCGGCGGCTATTGGTCTCAAAGACGTAACAACAGGTGAAACACTGTGTGATCCGAATTCTATTATTACGCTTGAGCGTATGGAATTCCCTGAACCAGTTATCTCTGTTGCGGTTGAGCCTCGCACAATCGCTGACCAAGATAAGATGGGTATCGCGCTAGGTAAACTAGCGGCAGAAGATCCGTCTTTTCGCGTACAAACTGACGAAGAATCAGGCCAGACTATTATTTCTGGTATGGGTGAACTTCACCTTGATATCATTGTCGACCGTATGAAACGTGAATTCAGTGTTGAATGTAACGTTGGTAAGCCGCAGGTTTCTTACCGTGAAGCTATTCGTTCAACTGTTAAAGTTGAGGGTAAATTCATACGTCAATCAGGTGGACGTGGTCAATATGGTCATGTCTGGCTTAAACTTGAACCGATGGATATTTCGGATGATGAAGCCCCAATTTACGAGTTCGTTAACGAAACCGTAGGTGGCTCCGTTCCAAAAGAATACATCCCTGCGGTAGACAAAGGCATCCAAGAGCAAATGTCTCAAGGTGTGCTGGCAGGCTACCCATTACTTGGTGTGAAAGCGACTTTATATGATGGTTCATTCCATGATGTAGATTCGAATGAAATGGCATTTAAAATAGCGGGTTCACTGGCAATGAAACAAGGTGCGCTACAAGCAGACCCTGTACTATTAGAGCCAATGATGAAGGTTGAAGTACTCACTCCTGAAGCAAACATGGGTGATGTAGTTGGTGACTTAAACCGTCGCCGCGGCATGATCGAAGGCATGGAAGATGCGCTAGGTGGACTTAAATTAATTAACGCCCAGGTTCCGCTTTCTGAAATGTTTGGTTATGCTACTGATCTACGATCTGCAACACAAGGCCGTGCCTCATACTCTATGGAGTTTTTGAAGTACGCAGAAGCCTCGAAACATGTTGCGGACACAATAATTACAGCTCGCGCTGTTAAGTAATTTTTAGCTCGGTTTGGTCCACAGTGGACTGAACCTTTAATTTCTTTATAGGAATTTTTTAAGATGGCAAAAGCAAAGTTTGAACGCGTAAAACCGCATGTAAACGTAGGTACAATCGGCCACGTTGACCACGGTAAAACTACCCTAACTGCAGCAATCACTAACGTACTTGCAAAAGTATACGGCGGTGTTGCTAAAGATTTCGCATCAATCGATAACGCTCC